>NZ_QORN01000047.1:0-25051 GCF_014830205.1 Limosilactobacillus walteri | reverse complement strand
CTATGTTTTCTTTTTTTTGTTTTTGCTGTGACCACCGGGATTTCCCCTATCCTCTTCGTCGGCATCGTCAGATGTGTATGAGAAACTGATTAAATTGCGCTTAAAAGTAAATAAAAAGCCCCGCAAATTAAAGATAAGACTTACACTCAATATCTTTATAATGCTGGACTTCAAATTAACTATTAAGTGGTGATTAATCACCGCCCTAAGAGTTGCAAGTTGGTAGCTCAACTCTTAGGGGCTTTTCATATGTATATTATAGCATGACTTAGATGTTCTTTAAATCAAGAATAATTAGTAAAAGCGAGGGATGAAATATGAAGCGCCTTAAATATCAGTCAAAGAATAAGCACGTTACTATTTCCCTAGATGTCTACTCTCCACGTGAAATGCTAGCAATGTGGAAACAAGACGTTAAGAAGTTCAAGACGTGGTTTCATACACCAAAAGACAAACGAAAGAAGCTAATTGAATTTAAAATCGAAAGGGGAAAATAACATGGCACTTACTGAATCACAGCACAAGGCAATTAATAGATACCGTAGCAAGAACAAAGCACAGGTACAATATATTAACCGCCGTTCTATTGCTAAGAACTTTATCTTAAAGGACGCAACAAAAGAAGACCTTGATATGCTACTAACTCATATTAAAGAGCGAGAGCAAGAATTGAATGATTAAAGACGGCTACAAGGTAGTTGCCTTTTTTATTATCAGTGCAAAATATGCATAAATTGCACCGATAATCTATTGATTGCCCCTAAATTAAAACATCCCCGTTTTAGAGTTTGCTAGTTGGGGATGTCTATGTTATCTTCCGACAATTCAGACCCCCTAAAAGAATAGCTCAAAAATTCAAGGGCAAAATAAAAAACCACCTAGAAACAGGTGGCTCACGTTGGCAAGAAGATATATTATTTTGTCGTGAAATTGTCGTGGATTTAATTAAAAATAGCGTTCTATAGTGTAAACCTAAAATTAAAAATGCTGACATATCAACGATTTAGACACTATCGAAAAGTATTTAAAATACAAAAAATGCCTCAGGCAGGATTCGAACCTGTACATGGATAACCATACAACGACCTGAACGTTGCGCGTCTGCCAGTTCCGCCACTGAGGCACTAAACTATTTTGTAACATTATTAAGTATAACGAATTCAGCAAAAATTACAAGCATTTTTTCAAAGCTGATTGCGAATGTAGCGATTCCTTACTATACTAAAGAAGTGAGCAGATAGAATTTGGGGAATTAACAATGAAAAAGAAAATTTATGAAGTAATTATGGTTATCCTAGCAGTTATTTCAATTTTATTGATTATTTTGGACTATGGATCAGTCATTAATATCAATACCGGATATCCAGCATTATTAAATAACATCATATTGGTTGTCTTCACTGTTGATTATTTTATTCGGTTTTCTTTGGCAAAAGATAAAAGGCAATTTTTTAAGCAGAACTTTTTTGATTTAATTTCGATCATTCCAGTGAATGCAACATTTAATTTATTCCGTTTTGCTCGAATTGTGCGCTTTATTAGTGTTTTGCGCATCTTCCGTCTTATCGGTTTAACTGGTAAGCTTAACCGCCTTCTCCAAACGAATGGTCTGATTTATGTAATGTATACTAGCGTTTGCATCCTTGTCGTATCTGCATCGATGTATTCGATAAGTGAGCATAAATCATTTGGCAATTCCTTATGGTGGGCAATTGCTACGGCTACAACGATTGGTTATGGTGATATTTCTCCCCACACTTTTTTAGGAAAGCTTGCCGCAATTTTGCTGATGGTTATTGGAATTGGCTTTGTTGGTGTCTTGACTAGTTCAATCACTAATTTCTTTATTCAGGATCATACGAGTGACCGCATGGAAGAAGTGTTGGAGAAATTGAATAAACTCGAAGAGGCGAACAAGGAGCTACGGGCTGAAATTAAGAAAATAAATAATAATACCGAAGAAGACTAATCATCAAATCAGAAGCTGAATAAATTTTTCAGCTTTTTTATTTATGTTACAGTAAACCCAATTATCTTGGTTAGGAGAAATAAAATTATGAAAGCTCTATCGATTCATCCTGAATATGCGATGGAAATTCTCAATGGAACTAAAACTGAAGAGTATCGAACTTGGACAACTCATTATCGTGGTGATCTTTTAATCTGTAATTCAGCCAAAAAGACTCATGGTGCCGTTGCCGGTTATGCCTTATGTGTTGCAAAAATAACGGGTATTGAAAAAAGAACTGCTAGTGATGGTCCCTATTATGCTTGGCAAATTGCGCCTTTTAAACAAGGTGGTTCTTATTGGATCGACCCAGTTAAAGTAAAAGGGCAGTTAAAACTTTTTAATGTTGCTGATGATTTAATTGTTCCAGCACCGTTTACTAATCCGTTTTCTCTTGCTGGTAAAGAATGGTATCGAGAAAAAATTGCTCCCTTAATTTATTAGGATATTTTCACAACATCACTGATGCGTTATGATAGAAAATAAAAATTGAGGCAAATCATTATGAAGCATAGTTTTATTATTGCAACGCATAATCAACGGAAAGCACGTCAAATTGAAGAAGTGCTTCAGTTTTATCATTATAATGGTCAAATGTACACAACAAAGTTGCCGCAACAGCAATTTCCGCCTGAAGCAACGATAAGTTATCGTGAGAATGCAATTGGGAAGGCTGTTTTCATTAGCCGGCAACTACCAACTGATTTGATAATCGCTGATGATTCTGGTCTTGAACTAGTAGCGTTTCCTAATAGGTACGGTGTTCAAACTGCGCGGGAATTAGCCGTTGAGGTTCCCAATGGTCAGCTTAATAATTACCTAATACACTTAGTAGCTGGCAAGTCTCGTCAATTTAGCATGAAGACGACGATTGCCTTAGCAGTTGGTGGTCATGTCAAAAAAATTGGTTACGGTGAATTGACAGGAACAATTGCCGATAAGGAACGAGGGCAAAATTCAACCGGCTTTGACCGAATCTTTATTCCTGCTGGCGAAAAAAGGACGTTAGCGGAGATGGAACGTGCGCAACGATTTTCTTATCTTCATCGTGCACGGGCAGTAAAAAATCTGGTAGCTCAGTTAGAAAATGCAAGATGAGGATTACAGCAATTTTAACCGCTTAAATTAACCATAAACAACAACTGCTATTAAAATGGCAATATTATTTACGTGGTGGTTAGGTCTTACGAGGACATGATGTTGAAGAAAGCAAGCACCTAATTCAAATAATTGATACCATTGATAGTAGTTAGCAGTTTAGATCCACCAGCAGGCAATCCCCAAAGCAGCAATAAGAGCTACCAAGAGCAGGACAGTCAAATGTGGATTCCCAAATGTTTCGCGTTTGAGACGAAAGGCAGTCTCCATTAAAATAAAGACGATGATTAAGTAAATAACCCATAGAATATCACCGGCAAGCTGACTTTTAAAATGAAGAAATACATGGACAATTGAAGCAGATAATAAAATAAAATAGAATAATCGGCTAAGTTCAAGCCAATTAGTAACTTTACGTTCGATTTTTGCGTGAAGACCAGTGGTTGTGGTGACTAATAGAATCACAATAAGAGCAGTCACAATTATTTTTAACATACGGATAAACTCCCTTCGGCTTTGATTTTAGCATTATTGAGGATAACTGACTATATACTTTTGGCTTGAAAATATAGTGAAAAAAGTGTAAGGTACGTATATTACTTCCAGATAATAAATAATATTTGAGGTGAGATTAAGTGGCAGATTTTGAAATTGGGGATATTGTAAAAGCTAAAAAATTTGGTCCCTTAGAACATGATTTTTCAGGTGTTATTGAAAAAGTTTATACTAATTCAGTTATGATATCGATTCAAGACTTCGATCCGTCTGATAAAAGTGGGGTCAACGAACTAAATGGCCGGGCAGTTGTTCGGCAAAAAGATGCCAAAATGATTAAGGCGGTTCCTCGTGAAGAAAAGAATGATGAGGAAACCGATGAGGAGAAATCATCTAAGAAGAAAACAAAAAAATCTTCAAAAAGTGATGACAAATAATTAGAAGAGGTATATACTAACTAAGTGTTGAGCTTAGTTAGCTTATGCGGGTATAGTTTAGTGGTAAAACTTAACCTTCCCAAGGTTGCGTCGCGAGTTCGATTCTCGTTACCCGCTTACATAAAAAAGGTCGGTGAAAAATTCTCACCGACCTTTTTTATTGCTAAATAATTAAAAATTCACTTGCAGGAATGTCTGCTTTTCCCTAAAGATGTATTCTACATTTCAATATTGGCAAGAACCTCTTGCATTGTTATCGCTGATTGGCGCATCTTTTCAACTTCATCCGCTGTCAATGGGTATTCAATTACTTGACCGATTCCCTGACTATTAATGATAGCTGGTGTACCAAGATAAATATTTTCAATCCCATATTGCCCATCTAACGGAGCAGATATTGGGAGAACGATATTCCGGTTTTCAATGATTGCACGGGTAATAGCAGATAGACACTTAGCAATTCCGTAGAAAGTAGCACCTTTATTAGTAATGATTTTTCCGCCCGCTTGATGAACAGCTTCTTCAATTTCTGCTTTATCGGTTGATGAGAGGGCCGTCAAAGTAGTGAGGGGCTTGCCACCAATAGTAATTTCATTAAAGGCTGCAAAAGAAGTATCTCCATGTTCGCCTAGCATCAAGGCATCGATGACGTTAACTGATAGGTGGAGCTTCTTGCTTAAAAGGACCCGTAGCCGTAGTGAGTCTAAGGAAGTACCGGTTCCAATGACTCTTTCTTTTGGGAAACCACTGATCCGTTGAGCAAGAGTTGTCAGGATATCAACGGGGTTACTCGAAATAACAAATACCCCTGTAAACCCGCTAGCAACGATTGGATCAATAATTGTTTTTAAGATTGTTGCGTTTTTATTAACAAGGTCTAACCGTGATTCGCCTGGCTTACGGGCAATTCCGGCAGTAATTACCACCACGTCAGCATCAGCGGCGTCGGCATAATCTCCAGCGTAAAGCTTAACGGGGCTGGTTAGTGGGGTAATATCTGCAAGGTCAAGAGCATCCCCTTCCGCCTTTGCTTTTGTCCGGTCAACAATAACTAATTCATCGATTTCGTTAGTTGATTGCAATAACGAGAATGCAAATGTTGAACCAACGGCTCCGTCACCAATTAATACAACTTTGTGCCGATATGTGTCAAGCATCAATAATTCCTCCTAGCGCAGCTCTTTTTGCGCGTCCCAATGGTTGATTGGACCAAATTTATGGCCGACCGTTAAAGGATTGGCAATAGCTGCATATACAGCATCTTTAGCCTTTGTTACTGCCATTTTAACACTATTTCCTTTCGCAAGTTCAGCAGCAATAATTGCCGAAAAGCTATCGCCTGTGCCATTAAGTCGATCCGTTTTGACATAGGGCTTAGAAAGCCAGAAACTTTCGCCGCTTTCAAGGAGAACAAAATCGTCAACGGTCGGTTGGCGCTCGTCATTGTGGGCTCCTTTAATGATTACATTCTTGGCTCCTAATTGTTGGAGATGATGGGCGGCTTCAACTCGGTCTTCTTTAGTTTGCATTTCCATCCCCGTTAGTTTTTGGGCCTCATAGAAGTTCGGGGTGATAACAGTTGCCAAAGGAATGATTCGTTCGCGAAACAATTCGTATGCTGATTGCTCCAACAGCATGGCCCCATGTTTGGTAATGATAACTGGATCAACCACTAGCGGACCAAAATCGTTTGCCGAATAGTTATCTGCAACGACATTAATTACATCGTCATTAGCCAGCATCCCAGTTTTGGCGGCTTTAATTGCAAAATCTTCTTTTAATACCCGAAATTGTTCGGCAATAAATTCTTTTGGCATAACTTGTGACGAGGTGATTCCGTATGAATTGCCAGAAACAGCTGCGGTTAAGATTCCGTGACCGTATACCCCATCTGCAAAAAAAGCATGAAGGTCAGCTGGCATTCCAGCACTGCCATCTGAATCATGACCGGCAATCGTTAAAGCTTGGATTGTGGGTTTTGTCATAAATAACTCATCAACCTTTCATTAGTATTTAATAATCACTATTGTAACATATAATAAGTAACAAAAAAGCGATAACCAATGCCTGAGATTGGACCTTGTATTTAGGTGTAGATTTGTTATAATAATTGAGTATAAAATTTAAGGAGTAGTAGTATTTAAGGACCTACAGCGACCCTATGGTGATGAGAGTTAGGGGTTTCCTTACTTGCGAAGGCGTGTCTTAAATATTTCAATTAAATCAATAAATGAGTGGAATTCTAATTCAATTAGAGTGGTACCGCGGGAAATCTCGTCTCTAGTAAGTATAGGCTTATTAGGGACGTTTTTTATTTAAGGAGGAATATATATGAGTGATAAGCAACAGGTAGCAGCCGCATTAGCACAAGCATTGCCAGAGATGGACATTAAAGAGATTGAAGCCAAGATTGAACGGCCAAAGGATTCTAATAACGGGGACTATGCTTTTCCAACATTCTTTTTAGCTAAGACTTTACACAAGGCTCCCCAAATGATTGCCAGCGAACTAGTTGAAAAAGTTGACCAAGATGGTTTTGAAAAGGTTATTGTTGCTGGTCCATACATTAACTTCTTCCTTGATAAAGCCCAAGTTGGTGCCAAGATTTTACAAAATATCTTAGCTGATCCAGCACATTATGGTGAGCTTGATCTTGGTCACCAAGCAAACGTGACGATTGATTACTCATCACCAAACATTGCTAAGCCAATGGGGGTTGGACACCTACGTTCAACGATGATTGGTGAAGCTGTTGCGCGGATTTTGGAAAAGGTTAATTACAACCTAATTCGGATCGACTACCTTGGTGACTGGGGAACCCAATTTGGTAAGATGATGGCTGCCTACAAGATGTGGGGCGATGAACCGGAAATTCAAAAGGGTCTTGAAGAAGATCCAATTGATACATTAGTTAAATTATATGTTCGGATCAACACCGAAGCAGAAGAACACCCTGAATATACAGAAGCCGGCCGTGACTGGTTTGCTAAACTGGAACACGGGGATGAAGAAGCATGGGAGATGTGGAATCGTTTCCGGAGTCTTTCATTGGAACGTTTTAACCGTGTTTATGACATGCTAGATGTTCACTTTGATTCATACAACGGTGAAGCCTTCTCCGCCCAAAAGATGGAAGAACCAATCCAATTATTAAAGGATAAGAACCTCCTTGAACAAAGTCGAGGTGCACAGATTGTAAGCCTTGACCACTACAACCTTCCACCATTGTTAATTATTAAGAGTAATGGGACGACCACTTATATTACCCGTGACTTAGCAACGGCCCTTTATCGGAAGCGGATGTACGGCTTTGCTAAATCAATTTACGTCGTAGGGACAGACCAAGATACCTACTTCCGTCAATTAAAGCTAGCACTGAAAGACATGGGCTTTAACTGGTGGGATCAAATTGAACACGTTTCATTTGGTTTGATGAACCTCAACGGTAAAAAGATGTCAACACGAAAGGGAAATGTTGTTTCTCTTGAAGATGTTTTAAATGACTCAATCGACTTAGCACGTAAGCAAATCGAAGAAAAGAACCCCGACCTTGAAAATGCAGATGAAGTTGCAAAGCAAGTCGGTGTCGGAGCCGTTATTTTCCATGACTTGAAGAACTACCGGCGGAATGCGGTTAACTTTAAGCTTGAAGATGTTGTTAAGTTTGAAGGAGAAACTGGTCCTTACGTTCAATACGCTCATGCGCGGGCAGAGAGTATCTTACGGAAGGGTGGCATTCGTGACTTCAGTAATGTTGACTTAACGAAGGCTGGGGCGGAAGCTTGGGAATTAATTAGCTTCTTAGGCCAATACAGCGAAGCAATCAAGCGGGCCGCTTTAAACTACGACCCATCAGTAGTTGCTAAGTACACCCTTGAATTAGCAAAGAAGTTTAACCAATACTACGCCCATACACGGATTCTTGAAGAAGATGAAGCGCAACCAGCACGGTTAGCGGTAACCCAAGCGGTAAGTAACGTTCTTAAGTCTGCCCTTGACTTACTTGATATCAAGGCACCAGACGAGATGTAACAGAAAAAATAATAAAGAGGCTGGATTTTATCCAGTCTCTTTACGTTTTAAAAACTGTTTAAGTTAGGTTATGGCGGTAGCTTTCATCATTTAATTTAAAGTTAAACTATTGTCGAAACTATTTTATCACTGGGGGAATGTGATAAAATAATGGTCAGTTTTTTGAAATGAAAATGGAGACTTATGAATGAAGCGTGAACCACAACCAAATTCAGATTTTAAAGAGCGCCTCTTGAAATGGTTAAAACAGGCTTGGCAATCGTTTAAGACCTGGTTTAAACACTACTGGCAGCTCTTCGTGGCGATGCTTAAGAAATTCTGGCATCGTTACCAATTGACACGGTGGATTATTGTAATTTTTCTGGGGATTTTTTTGATTACCAGTATCCATCTGACATTCGTTGCCAAAACGGCAGATGTTAAAAATTTAAAAAATCGTCTGCAACGGCCAACGATGATCTATGACCGAAGCAACCAGTCCGCGGGAAGCCTCTATGCGCAGAAGGGAACTTACGTTGAATTGAAGAATATTTCCGCTAATGTTCCCAATGCGGTACTGTCAACAGAAGACCGCAACTTTTATCATGAACATGGTTTCTCGGTTAAGGGACTTGGCCGCGCTGGCTTTTTGCTTGTCAAAAATAAAGTGCTCCATCGCGATTATATTTCTGGTGGGGGAAGTACCTTGACTCAGCAACTGGTTAAGAATGCCTTTTTAACCCAGCAACAAACGTTTTCTCGAAAGGCGCGGGAGATTTTTATTGCGATTGAAGTTGAAAATCAATATAGCAAGAATGAGATCTTAACGATGTACCTCAATAACGCTTATTTTGGTCATGGGGTATGGGGAGTGCAAGATGCCGCGCGACGTTATTTCAATGAGAACGCTAGCCAATTAACCGTTCCCCAGGCGGCAACCTTAGCGGGGATGCTGACATCACCAGGAATATATGATCCGATTGAACACCCAACGGCGACCAAACAACGGCGCAATCTGGTTCTCCAGCTCATGGTCGAAAACCATAAGCTGAGTCAAAGTGCAGCTGACCAATATAAACAAACGCCGCTTAACATTACTAATGGTTATGTACCAAGTGACAGCTATAAATATCCGTACTTCTTTGACGCGGTCATTGCTGAAGCAGAGAGCCGTTATCATATTTCAGAAAAAGATATTATGAATAATGGCTACCGGATTTATACCACTCTTGATCAGGACCAACAACGGTCAATGCAGCAGACTTATGACGATGATGATAACTTCCCTCAAGATTCCGCAGATGGGACGATGGTTCAATCTGCTTCAATTGCAATGAATCCCAAAAATGGGGGAATAACGGCAGTCGTTGGTGGCCGAGGTAAACACGTTTTCCGTGGCTTTAACCGTTCTACCCAAATGCGGCGGCAACCAGGTTCGACAATTAAACCAATCGTAGTCTACACTCCAGCTCTTGAACATGGTTACTTCTACGATTCGACACTGCAGGATAAGAAGCAGTCATATGGGACTAATAATTACACTCCGAAAAACTATGATGATACTTATAGCGGTACGGTGCCGATGTATAAGGCCCTATATGAAAGCTTAAATGCTCCTGCTGTCTGGTTATTAAATAAAATTGGCGTTAACCGTGGCTATGATATGGCGGAAAAATTTGGCCTGCCCGTGGAAAAGGGTGATAAGAATCTTGCCCTTGCCCTCGGGGGAATGACCAAGGGGGTATCGCCACAACAAATGGCACGTGCATATGCCGTCTTTGCTAACGATGGGTTAATGCCGTCCCCGCATTACATCACTAAGATTGAAGATGCTTCTGGAAAAGTAATTGCTAAAAATGATGGCACGAAGAATAAGCGGATCATTTCTGGTAAGACTGCTAAAGAAATGACAAGTATGCTAATCGGCGTATTTGCCCACGGGACTGGAGAAACAGCGAAGCCAAGCGGCTACACGCTCGCTGGTAAAACAGGAACAACTAATTCAGGGGTCAAAGGTGACGATGCGAACGATCGCGACAAGTGGATTGTTGGTTATACTCCTGATATAGTGGTGGCAACGTGGGAAGGGTATGATGACACAAATCAGAATCATACCTTAAATGATATTTCAGAGCGAAGCATCAATTACCTCTACAAAAACGAAATGAGTGCAATCTTGCCGAACACAGCTGGAACCAAGTTTACGGTTGAAGATGCTCAGACAAGGGCAACCGCAAAAACAAAGGGATCATCAAAGGGATGGGGTTCGTTCCTCAAGGATGGCGATAATTTTGTGAATAACTTTAACCAGTCGATTAATAATTTTGGCAATAAAGCTAGTCAATGGTGGAGTAATGTACGATCGCTTTTCTAGGAGAATATGATACAATTAGAAGAAGAATGATATAAAGGAGACTTTTTAATGGTTGTAAATATTTACGATACTGCAAACGAACTTAGTCGCCAATTGCGCGAAACACAAGAATACCAAGGTTTACAAAAGGCTTTTGAAGCATTAAAGGCTGATAGCGAGACTTTTGATACTTTTAAGAAGTTCCAACAAGCTCAAGCTGATGCTCAACACAAGCAAATGGCTGGTCAACAACCAACTGATGATGAAATTAAGAACATTCAAAACCTTGCTAAAGAAGTTAGTGGCAAGAAGGTTGTTCAAGATTTGATGAACCAAGAACGGCAAGTTGATAGTATGCTTCAACAATTAAACAAGACGATTACTAGTCCAATCCAAGACCTTTACAGTGAAGTAATGCCAAAGATGCCAGGACAAGAATAATTAAGATTACGTGCAACAACAATTAAGGGTGCTGGGAAAAAACAACAGTTTTTTCACCAGCCCTTTTTCAGTTCTAAAGATTACTGAGCCTAATCGCGGAAGATAACTACAGTACTGTGAAAGTTATTTTCCAGCCTTTTGAAAATGGAGAAAAATATGAAATTTATTCACACAGCGGACCTCCATCTTGATAGTCCATTTCGTGGACTAACTACAATGCCCCAATCATTATGGGAACGGGTCCATTCTTCGACCTTCAATGCTTTTCAGCGGATTGTTGACGACGCGATAGCAGCACAGGTTGACTTTGTTCTAATTACTGGGGATATTTATGATCGTGATCAACAGAGTATTGCGGCGGTCGATTTTTTTGCCCAGCAATGCGAACGGCTGGCCAAGATTCAAATTCCTGTTTATATTCTTTACGGCAACCATGATTACCAGCTTGTTCAAGGGCCGGCAGAAGGCTTGCCAGCCAACGTCCATGTTTTCCCCAACCGGGTAACGACGATGAGTTTAACTTTAAAAAGCCACGAGACAGTGGCGATTACTGGTTTTAGTTATGATCAGCGCTGGCTTGTTGAAGACCAAATAAATAAGTATCCGCGAAAAGGTAATGTTACTTGGCAGGTGGGGATGCTTCACGGAGCACTACACCAACAGGCTCAGACCGACCATTATGCGCCGTTTACGCTTGATGAGTTGCGCGCCAAAAATTATGATTATTGGGCGCTGGGTCATATTCATAAACACCAGGTTTTAGCAACTAACCCGCCAATTGTTTATAGCGGCAATCCACAGGGACGACATAAAAATGAAGGAGGTCAGCATGGCTACTATCTAGTAGAGAGTCAACAAAACAAGCTGGTTCCGCATTTTAAGCCCGTTGCAACAATCGAGTGGACCACCATTACGATCAATTTGCCAAGAGTAACAAAGCTGGCGGATCTCGAAACAAGTTTAGTTAAACAAATTGATCAAAAAACAGGACCGCTTTATCAACTAATTACCGTTAATGTCAAAGGCTATGCGGGTTTAGAACGCCGTCTGCAGCACCTGCTTGCAAACGGAGAAGTCCTTGCTCACCTTCAGGCAAAGACCACAACAAAATATAACTGGTGGATCTATGAACTAACGATCGACCAGCAGACGCCCCTGCCATCAATGACCGATTTAGATGAGCGTTATTGGCAGGAAGCTGCTGGCAGTATCTTTACCACAGCTAATATCCTTGCCTTGACGAAGGGTTTAGCTAAAGAAAGCTACCTAGCAGATCAACTAGCCAGCCTTGACCTTGACCAGATGAGAAAACGGACAATTCAACTATTAGGGCAGGGAGGATTAACCGATGAAGATTAAGCACGCCCACATCGATGGTTTTGGTAAGTGGCATGACCAAGATTTTGACTTTATGGCGAACCCCCAGTTAATTTATGGCCCTAATGAGGCGGGGAAGACAACTTTAATGAAGTTTTTAATCAGTGTTCTCTTTGGCTTTGCTGACGGACGAGGCAAGAACCGTTTTGCCCAATACATCCCCAAAGATACCGCTAGTTATGGTGGTAGTGTAATTATTGAAGTGCAAGGGCAGGATTACCGAATTCAACGTCGTAAGGGAAAAAATGGAGGAAAGGTAACAGTTACCGGCCCAAACGGTCAACAGGGGGGCGAAGCAGAGCTGCAAAAGCTCTTGGGAACAATGGATCGATCCCTTTATCAAGCTTTATTTAGCTTTGGGCAACGTGACTTAGCAGCTGTTGATGAAGTTGATCGAAGCCACTGGCAACAACATCTCCAACAATTGGGAGCGGTAGGCAGCGATCATTGGGCGCCCCTGCTTGATCAATATCAGAAACATGCTGATCACCTTTATAAACCACGAGGTCGGAAATGGCCACTTAACCAAGATCTTCAACAGTACGCTGCGCTGACAGAAAAAATCAATCAAGCGCGGGAGAAATATCAACGCTACCAGAAACTTCGTACGCAACTCCGCACCGCGCAAACCCAGCTAGCAGATACTAAACAAAAACTTGCCAAACAAGAACCCCGAAGTAAAGAACTAGCTCACCTTCAGCAAGTCTGGCCTGTCTATGAGCAGTGGCGAAAGAATCAGCCAAGTGATCAGTCGCCAATTTACCTTAGTGATGAACAGATAACAACCGCGCAAAAACTTCAGGTGCGGGAAAAAGAGCTTCATCGTCAGCAAGCAAACTTTCAGCAACGAATTGCGGCAATTAATCAGGAACATCCACCAGTAAGCCGATTGGACCCGCGGGAATTTCTCACAATTCAGCAACTAAAAAAGGAGCTAGTAACCCTGCAAGCAGCAGTTAAATTCCAGCAACGCCAACAAGATCAGGAGAAGCAATGGCAGGCAGAATTAACTACGCTGCGGGCACGGTATGATCATCCGCTCCCCGCACCGTTAAACGCGACTGATCGGACAGCACTTGCGCAGCTAGTTCAACAGTCATCGCGGGTGCAACGGCAAGCGACTGGGGCAGAACCGCCTAAACAGTTAATGCTCGGAATTGTCGCTGGCTTTATCCTCTTTATTATTGGCTTGCTTACCAACGCCGCCTTTATCACTGCCCTTGGTGCGGTCGTAACCTTTGCGATTATCATGTACCTTTATATCCATCATGGACATAATCAATCAACAGCGTCAGCTTTATCTGCTACTGATTCTCGAGCGCTGCTGGCGTTTGGTCGGCAACATGGTTTACAGGATTTCTCGCCAGATCAATGGCTATTAATGCAGGGTGACCTTCAACGCAACGCAGAACTATGCGCTCAGTTGGCTCAGGCTAACCAAGAACAACAGAAACTTGCCAGTCAACTAGCAGCTTTTAAGCGTCAGTTGCCAGCGCAAATTCATGGTGGTACCCTGACTGAAATTAGTGCTAGTCTTGACCAGCTAATTGCGCTTTACCAGCAAGCTAATCAGGATCAGCAGGCGGATACCCGTGAGAAAGCAACGATTGCCAGCAATTTATCTCAGCTCAATCGTGAATTAGCAGATGTCCGCCAACAAAAACTGGCAATTTATCATCAAGCGGACTTGCATGACGATTCCGAATTTGCAAACTACCTGACAGAACGTACTGCCGCCCAGTCGCGTGCAGCAGCGACTGATGCTTATGGTAAACAGGTAACACCAGCAGCACGGACGGCCTTAGCAAAATATCAGACTGCTGCAGAACTTGTTCATGACCTGACAGCAGTTCGTAACCAAATCAGCCAGCTTAATCTGCAACGTTCGGATTTACAAGCAACAATTCAAAAGACTAAGCTTGAAATTGCTAGTCTTGTTGAAGATGGAACATTGAGTAATCTCGAACAAAAACGGGCTAACTTGGCGGCTCGTATCTGGGATGAAACTCAGGAATGGTTGACTTACCAGCTGGCAATCGAATGGGTCAAGCGAGCCTTAAATGCGGCTTCATCTGACCGCTATCCTGCTCTTATCCGTCAAGCTGAACATTACTTTGCAATTTTAACCGGCGACCACTATTGCAACATAAAACTTACTGATAACGGGTTGACGGTTGTTCGCCGTGACCAGCAAGTCTTTTTTGTTGAAGAATTATCACAGGGAACGGCGGAACAGCTTTACATTGCCTTGCGCTTAGGTTTTGTAGCAGTTATGAGTGATCAGGCTAATTTTCCTGTAATTATTGATGATGGCTTTGTTAATTTTGACAATGTCCGTCGCCAGCGGATGCTTGAATTATTGAACGAAATCGCGAAGAATAACCAAGTTTTGTACTTTACTGCTGATGATCGGGTTAAAGAGTTGGCTTCCGATGTCCTTGATTTACAGGCATTAAATCATGAATAAATTATGAAGATGGTGTAAACATTCTTTTACCATACTGGCATGAAAAAATAAGTGTGGTATATTGGATGAGTGAAGTTATCGAAAAAATATTTTGTTTAAGGATGTGTTTCTTACATGAAATCCAAAAAGTTAATTGCAATAATCGCCGGGGCCGCTTTAATGATGCCCCTTGCTGCCTGTGGTAATAAGGCAGTTGCTACAACTAGCGGCGGTAAGATTACGGAGAGTGAATATTATAGCAGCATGAAGCAAACAAGTGCTGGTAAGCAAGTTCTCCAACAAATGATTTTGGATAAGGTCTTAGAAAAACAATACGGTAAAGAAGTTAGTGACAAGCAGGTTAATGCCCAATACAACACTTACAAGAGCGAGTATGGATCAGATTTTAACTCATACTTACAAAGTCAAAACCTAACTGAAAAGTCCTTGAAGCAGCAGATTCGGTCAAACTTGCTGTTAACAGCGGCTGCTCGGCACTATTCTCACATTACTAACAAGCAGATTGATAAGCAATGGACGAAGTACGAACCAAAAGTTCAAACTGCCACCATCCTTGTTGGGAGTAAGGCTGACGCTGAAGATATCATTAACCAATTAAATGATTCCAGCAATAAGTACAAGACCTTCAAGAAGCTTGCTAAATCAAAGTCCACTGATAGTCAAACCAAGAATAATGGTGGTAAGTTACCAGCTTTTGATAACACTGATAACCAATTAGACTCTGCTTACAAGAAGGCTGCCTTTAAACTCAAGACTGGAGAATACACAACGACCCCCGTTAAGACTGATGATGGTTACCAAGTCATCTACATGATCGAACACCCCGCTAAGGGTAAGAAGAGCCAACACATTAATGACTTGAAGAACCAAATTGTGCAAGAAAATATGAATAACCAAAACTTCATGCGCAAGGTTGTTTCCAACGTCTTGAAGAAGGGGAATGTTTCAATCAAGGAAAACGATGTTAAGAACATTCTTGATGATTACCTCAATTCTAGTTCTTCAACTAGTTCGACGAGTCAAAACAGCTCAAATTCTAGCAACAAATAAGATATAAAAAATCCAGGTTGTCTCATCCGGACAGCCTGGATTTTTAATTACTTTTCTTTATGGTCAATCTTGAGCACATCAAGAATAATCTGGATGCGGTTCAATCGTGGCTGGGTTTTAAACTGCCACTTTTTTACGTCACGCTCAACTTCGCTCACGAAATTGGTGACAGCAGGAAGGGAAGTTTGGAGTTCGTTAATGCTTGCTCTTAACTGGGTCACGCTATTGCCAAGTTTGCGTAAACTGGTCTGCATATCTTTTAGTTGTTGCATAACTAATCTTCCTTCATTTGGTCAATGATTGCTTGTTGAATTTCTTGATACTTGTCGTCATTGTACTTGCCTGAATTATCCTTGAAGATCATCTTGAAGTCATCATCGTCAGTGTAACGGGGGATTAGGTGGAAATGGGAGTGGAAGACTGATTGGTATGCCACTTCCCCATTATTATTGACCACGTTCATCCCCTTGATTGCGGGGTTAGAAGCCTTGACGGCACGAGCAATTTTGGGAATCCGAGCAAATACTTGGGCGGCAAGATCAGCATCATAGGCAAAGAGGTCCGGCACATGCTTTTTTGGAATAACAAGGGTATGCCCAGGTGTTCCTTGTGAAATATCGAGGAATGCCTTAACCACATCGTCTTCATATACCGTGTAACTCGGGATCTCACCCTTGATGATCTTACAGAAAATACAGTTATTATCCATTTTCTTCACTCCTTTTAAAGATTAAACTTACCCTAAGTATACCGAAAAAAGTGCTGCTGTGCATGATTTAGGAAAAGAAATGACCTATGATATAATAAAACGATATGACTAGAAGTTAAGAAGGGATGAATAATGGCTTTAGAGATAAATAAACTTGTCGGGGGTTACTCACAGATCCCCGTCCTTAAAGATGTCAGTTTTGATGTCCAACCGGGGGAGCTTGTTGGGCTGATCGGGCTTAATGGTGCCGGAAAATCAACGACCCTCAACCATATTATTGGGTTATTACGACCGTTTTCTGGAACGATTAAGCTCAATGGTCTGACAATCCAGGCGAATCCCGCGGAATACAAGAAAGAGATTGCTTATGTTCCCGAGACGCCGATCTTATATGATGAGCTGACCCTCCGTGAGCATATTAATTTAACGATTATGGCATACCAGCTTGACCACCAAGCGGCGTGGCAACGGGCTACGAAACTCCTCAAGCTGTTTCGGCTCGATAATAAGCTGGACTGGTTTCCTGCTAATTTTTCAAAGGGAATGAAGCAGAAGGTGATGATCTGTTGTGCCTTTATGACGAAGGCTAAGCTCTTGATCGTCGATGAGCCGTTTTATGGGCTAGACCCCTTAGCCGTCCACGACCTTCTCGACTTGATTGAGCAAAAGAAAAAGGAAGGGGTAGCGGTCTTAATGTCGACCCACGTCCTTGATACCGCCCAACGTTACTGTGACCGTTTTGTCCTGCTAGCTGATGGAAAAGTTCGGGCACATGGAACCTTAGATCAACTGCGGGCAGCAGGCGACCATGCGGGTGAATCACTTGATGAGATCTACCTCCATTTAGCAAAGGGTGATCAGCATGAATAAGTTATTTAGCAAACGGCGTGGTCAACACTTCATGCTCTTACTGCGGTACTGGCGGCTAGTATTTAATGATCACTTTGTTATTGCCCTCTTTTTCCTTTTTGGTGCCCTGGCTTACGGTTATTCTCAATGGCTGCCGACATTAGGCCCGCATGAGTGGTGGACCCGGCTGGTATTAGTCGGCTGGTTTACCGTCATTGCCCAAGTCGGACGGCTGGCGACCCTTTTAAAAAAGCCTGATCCTGTCTTTCTCTTGCCCCAAGTCGAAGGAATTCACCGTTACCTTAATCAGGCGACTTGGTACAGCTTGATTTTGGCCGAGGTAATGACGGTTGTGGGTGCTTTTATTGCCTTGCCCTTTGCCTTGACAACAGAAAAACTCAGTTCAATGGAGATTTTCACGGTCTTCTTGGTTGCCATCATTAATAAGGCTGACTGGATGCACCTTGCCCGCAAGGCGATTAGTCAACGATGGGGCAACCAGCAGTGGCGGACGCGACTCGAATACTGGGTTAACCCTTTATTGGCTGCGGCGGCGATGTGGCTAATCAATCCGTATGTCGGTTTGGTGGTGGCAGTTATCTTATATCTAGCAGTTTTAGTCTATTATCGCGACCTTGCTGTCAACTGGCGGATCGCTGTTAAGACAGAACAAGACCGGATGTATAGCGTTTACCGTTTCTTCAATCTTTTTACCGATGTACCAAGTGTTCAGGGAAATACAAAACGGCGCAAGTGGGCGGACTGGCTGGTTAACTGGCTGACTAAGGACGGTCAACCATGGTCCTACCTTTATGCCCGGGCCTTTGTTCGGAGTACCGAAGTTAGTGGGATCGTCAGTCGCCTCACCCTGCTAGGAATGGTAATTGTCTTTCTCTTGCCAGCAGGGTGGCTTAGTACCGTGATCGTGGTTCTCTTTATTTACTTGATTGCGACCCAGTTGATGCCACTCTATGATCAGTATGAAGCCAATGTCTTTACCCATATCTACCCGATCCCGCCCCGTCAGCAACAGGTTGATTTTAAGCAGCTTTTAGCAAAAGTAACAGCACTAGAAGCAGTCTTAATTGCTCTTGCTAGTATCAGTTGGCAGATCAATGTTGGACAAATGCTAATTAATTTTGTTATTGCCGCAATCGAAGTCGTCTTATTAAGTCGCTTCTACTTTAATGTCAGAGTTAAAAAACTAATGAAATGAGGTTTATAAATTATGCGTGTGAAACATAAAAAATGGGCCGATCCCTTGATTGCTGCCCACCCAGAAATGATGGTCGATGATGCCCCAGCATTAAAGGGAAAGTGGCAATCACGGTTTGAAAAGGAACAGCCGCTGCACCTTGAAGTTGGAATGGGAAAGGGTCAGTTCATTATTGGCATGGCCAAGGCCCATCCAGATATTAATTTTATCGGGTTGGAAATTCAACGGACAGTGGCCGCCATTGCCCTTAAGAAAGCCTTAGAAGCAGATCTACCCAATCTCCAGTTGATTTGTGGGGATGGGGAAGACCTCCAAGAATACTTTGAACCCGGCGAAGTTGCGAAGATGTATTTAAACTTCTCTGATCCATGGCCGAAAAAGCGGCATGCCAAACGGCGCTTGACTTACAAGACTTTCCTCGCCACCTATGAGAAAATTTTACAAGATCACGGCGTTGTTGAGTTAAAAACAGATAATATGGGTCTGTTTGAGTTTTCACTCGAAAGTATGAATAATTACGGAATGCACTTCAATGGGGTATGGCTTGACCTTCATCATAGTGCGGAAAATGAACACAATGTTGAAACTGAGTATGAGCAGAAATTTGCCGCCAAAGGCCAACCAATCTATAAGTTAACTGCTAATTTTAAGTAAAAGACTAGTCAGTAAGTAGACCAATGCTTGCTGGCAGGTCTTTTTTTTGTTAAATTTTGGTTCAAAATAGAGATCGCTTACTTAGTTAGTAACTAAGAATGAGAGCGCATTTAAGGCTATGCTTGTTATCAAAAAGATAATAAACAGGTATTTATAAATCGATAAATTTGTGCTAGAATATTTCCAACAAATGAATATTTAATATCTAACTACAAAACATATTGGGGGATATGCTATGTCAAGAAACAATGCACAAGAATACTTACGCAAAATGGAAAAGCAACGGCAACGGTTCGGGTTACGTAAACTCAGCGTTGGCGTTGCTTCTGTGTTACTAGGTACGACTATTATTTTTGGCGGAAGTACGGTAGCCCATGCTGATGAGATAAGTCAGGCACAGAACACATCAAATGTGCAAACTAAGACTACTGAGCAAAATGTTCAGGATCAGAGGGAACAGACGGAAGCAGGACAAAATAATCAAGATAAAGGGGTAACTACACAAGATTCAACTAAGGAAGCTGAGACTGTTGAGGTAAAAACTAATCTTCAAAAAGACAGCTCCAATCAAGGTTCCAAGGAGCAAAATAAGCCTGAAGTTAAGACCAATACTTTAAGTCTTACTAAAACTGACGCTAAATCAGCTTTTAATAAGGATGCACTTAAAGCATCAAAGGCCGTTGCTAAAACTAATTCAGAAAAACCAAAAGACAGTCAAAAAGCTCAAGATGAAATTCACGCAACTTTGAATTTTGTGGATTCTCGAAATACTGATACAGTTATTAAAAGTGTCACATTGACTGGAAAGCCAGGTCAAACAGTATATGATGCATTAGGTGGAAATGATGTTTATAGTTATATCTTAAAAGATTATCCTAGTTACATGTTGCTACCTGGAGCAGAATACAAGTCTAAAGTTATTTATACTACCCAGCCTCAGGATAAACCGGGATTAACCAAATATTTTAATGATCCTCAGTTAATTACAGATTATGAAAATTGGCATAAGGAATATCAGGATGGTAAGCATCCATTATTTGATTATCTACCAGATGATCCGGATGTGACTAATCAATCTCTGTTATCCGGCGAAACACCGTTAAGCGATAAGAGTACTTATACTGTTGAAGTGGTAAAACAAATTAAAATAAGAAATCCTAAAGGACATGTATATCGATTAGAAGACTATGTTAAGGCTGGTCGAAATATCAATTATAATAAATATCTCGGTAAAGATAAGACTGAAAAATTAGCTTACCAGGTTAAAAATGGAATTGTTTGGACTGCACTGGGCGATACTGTAGATGCTCCTATGCCAGTTTATGAAGCATTAAATACACACGGACGAATTCCTGCTCATTTATCGAAAGTAGAATATGATGGTAATGGTCTCCCAATAAAGAGTGGTACTTATGGCAAGGGGCAAGTTACGTTTACTATAGACTATCCCAAAGAAACTGCCGAGAATCGTAAAGCGGCTGAGCAGTCTGGTGATCTTACTGAATGGTCAACTTTAGATGATTTAGTTGATGAGATTCCTTATACTGGTGAATATGGTGAGGACTATAAAACGACGATAGGTGGAAATTCAGACATAAATTCTTCTTACGTGACACATAATGGTGATATTCCTGGTAATCCGCCAGATCAAAATATCATGTACTATGCTAACCGTAAATTTAATGTCGTATTTAAGGATATTACTTATGGCGATGGCGACAAGGCAATTGAACTGACTAACTACGATTACACTGATCCAAACCAAATGACTATGGCTGCCAACAGTAAGAAAAATCCTCACAACGGCGCTGATAATGGCAATTATCAAGCATACAAAGTAGACGCAAATGTATATCATGGAAAACTTGATGATTTGAGAAATGCTGGTTATGCGATTGTTTCTACGGATGTTGATCTAAATGGTCAAACTTATAGCGTTGATGAATTTAATAAGGATAATCTTTATAACGAAGACGGTACAATTAAGCCTAAGACTTACGTGGTTAAAGTGTTGCGTGGCGTTAAAGAATTTACACCTCAAGCTACTGCAAAGAGAGAGGTAAACTACAAAGCTAATAGCAAAGACGGCGAAACTCTAAAGGATCCTATTACTCAAGAAGTAAGCTTGACTGGTGAGGGTACTTATTACACTGACGCTACTATTAATGACTCAGCGACTCTCGTTAATACTAAAGAGATTACTGATCTTGATGGTAACAAGGTTAGGGTAGTTGATAGTGAAAATACTGCTCCAGTCGAAGTAACTTGGCAGATTGATACAACGAAGAGTCATCATGATGTAACCAAAAATGGTGATAAATTTGACTTTGAAAAACCTGCAGGTGACGAAGCTCCAGAGACAATTGGTGCTTGGAGTCATGTAGCTAGTCTTGATATCAATAATGCAGTGGACCAATATTCACCAGTTAATAAAGACAATAAGACTCTTGAACCGGTTTACTTAATCTACAAGCAAAAGGCTACCGCTCACACACTTCACAAGACGATTACTCGGACAATTCACTATGTAACTGATGGTAGTAATCATGAAGTATTGCAAGACCCAGTAACCCAGACTGCAAACTTATCATCTACTTACTTCACTGATCAAGATGGTAAAGAAGTAGCAACAACTGAAATTGACGGTGTTCATTACATTGATCCTGATAAATCCGCTCCAGCAAGAACTTGGAGCGTTGATTCCACTGGCAATACTGAAGTTACTGGTGGTTCATTTGATGAGAAGGCTCAAGATGTAATTACTGTTGAAAATGGCAAAAATAAGGGTACCTGGTCAATTGAATATGCAGCAAACGATACTGCAGATTCTGAGCATCTAAATGATAAGTTCGCGCCAGAAAAGGCCGTCGATACTAACCTTCCAGACAAGAGTCATTTTGATGTTTACTTGGTTTACACTAAGGACGTTAATGCCGATATTACTTACTGGGACATCACTGATGGTATGGAACATAAGGTTCAACTTGGCAAGACTGACAATGACAATGATGACCATGGCAAGACTGGTAGTGAAATTCACTTCAATAATAATGAAAAGCGGATTAGCGATTTAGAAAATCAACACTATATCTATGTTGATACTGACTTTAATAAAGGTGACAAGTACGGTACTGAAGACAGCCACTTCAATGTTTACTTTAGACATGCTGTTAAGGAAATTACTCCAAATACACCAATTGATGAAATTCCTAAGGACAAGAATGGTAATCCTATAGTTGACCCTAAGAGTTTACACAAGGAATTCACTCGTAATATTTACTTCAAGGCAAATACTGAAGATGGTGCTACTTTGAAGGATTCAATTCCACAAAAAGTTGAATTCAATGGTTCTATCTATGTTGACTTAGTAGATAATACAACCACTACTCCTGAAACTGTTAAGGATGTTAATGGTAACGATGTTCAAGTAGCTACTAAGCAATCTGGTGCTATCAAGTGGGATGCTGACAGCAAGACCATGGGTGAAGTTAAGCAAGATACTATTACTTTGAATAAGGGTGATAAGCATGCAACTTCGGATGATATGGTCGGTACTTGGTATCAAGTTTCTGGGAAGGCTGATAAAGTCAACTTGACTCCAACTTCTGATAACCCTCAAGATGAAACTTTAGTTTACAAGCAAAAGGCTCAGTATAATATTCACTATATCGATGTTAACGGTGTGGAAGATAAGGATGCTTATGCCCCAACTGATGGTCATGAACTTACTGATCATAAGGTTTCTAATGTTGGTGAAGGAGATAACATCTACGTTGGCGACACTCCGGATGCAACTAAGGATCTTTGGAGTCCAGAAGATTATGAAAAAGCTGGCTATGTTTTAGTTGGTATGTCCGATAATGCCAAGGATGACAAGCTAGGTAAGCAAACATTGACTCACGGCGTTCAAGACCAATACGTTTACTTGAAGCATGCGGTAACGAAGATTACGCCAAATACACCAACTGATGAGATTCCTAAGAATCCTGATGGAACTCCAGCTGTAAATCCTGGTGATTTACACAAGGAATTCACTCGTAATATTACTTTTGTTGCTAATAATGCGGATAAGAGTACTTTGAGTGATAAGGTTTCACAAAAAGTAGGCTTTAATGGTTCTATTTATGTTGATTTAGTCACAGGTCAAACCACTACTCCAGAAACTATTACTGTTAAGGGTAACCAGGTTGAAGTAGCAACGACAGAAAAAGGTAAACTTGTTTGGGAAGAAGTAGTTCTTGGAAACGGTTCGACCAAGACCGGAGATAAGTCAGCTGAACTTAATGAAGTTAAAAAGCCATATATTACCTTAGAAAAAGGTAATAAGTATGCAACTAATGATGACATGGTTGGTACTTGGCATTTAATTAGTGGAGTAGCAGATGCAGTTGCTCTTACTCCAGATTCTGTTAACCCACAGGATATTGAATTAGTTTATGAAAAGAACCACTCAGATACTGGAATTCCAGGTGTAGAACCAGAAAAGCCAACAGTTGATGTAACTGAAGAAACTCAAACTTTCACTAGAACTATTGTCTACCGCGGAACTAAAGATGGTGGCAAGAATTATGAAGATGTAAATGGTTCTCCAGATAGTAAGAGCAGCTATGTCCAAACACTTAAATTTAATAGAAAAGTTTTGTCTACAAAAGATAAAGATGGTAAAGTAACTATCCTTGGAACTACGGAGTGGATGCCTGTAGTATCTAATGAAATGCCAGAAGTCCCATCTAAGAAGCCGAGTGAAGTTGGGTATGATATGGTTGATATTGATGCGGTTTCTAAAAAAGACATTAACCCAGATGACTACCCATATACTGATGGTAAGCCGATTGACTTAGGTAAAACGGTTGTTACTTATAGAAGTAATTTTGTAAATAAGCAATCTGTTTCACGTAATATTTACTATCGTGATGCTGAAACTGGTAAAACAATTAATGAAGAACTGGGGATTAATGCAGCTCCTGCTGTTAAGCAAACAGTTGATTATGTTCGCGTTTCACTTTACAACAAGTTTGGCATTTTCCTTGGTTTTGCTAAATTAGCTATGAATAGCAATGGTACTGCTGAGTTAGTTGATGGTAATCCTGTTGTTGAAAAAGATGCTAATGGTGATCCAATTGTAGCCACTACTGATCCAGATAAGGGATGGGTAGCAAGTGGTACTCATAATGAATATCCAGAACAAGGTTCACCAGATTTAACTCAGTACGGTTATAAGAGGGTCCGTGCTCTTGAAAGTCGAGACGAAGATAAAAATGACGGTGGTAAATCAGTAGATAGTAAAGCTTCTGATCCAACCAAGAATGGTGACGACGTAAATGTCTACTACTTCCACGACCAAAGTGAAGTAGTTTCTGATAAACCAGAATTTGGTATTGCTGAAAAAGATCTGCAAAAGACCTTCACGAGAACGATTATCTATCGTGGAACAAAAGATGGTGGTAAGACTTATCAAGATGTAGACGGGTCTCCAATAAGCACGCACGAATATAAACAAAACGTAGCTTTTACTCGCAAAGCAGTTATTGATAAGGTAACTAAGAAAGTTCTTAGTTATACCGCCTGGGCTTCAGAAAAGCCAACAATGGATGAAGTTCCTTCTAAGAAGCCAAATGAAGTTGGATATGACGAAGTAGATAAGCCAACTGTTGAGGGTAGGTCTATCGATCCCAATTCAGACAAGACTGATTTGGGTGCGACTATTGTAACGTACACCTCAGTTGCTCAACCAACAGAACAGCCGACTGCTCAACCAACGGAGCAACCGACAAGCCAGCCAACAGAACAGCCGACAAGTCAACCGACTGCTCAACCAACAAGTCAGCCAACTGTCCAACCAACAGAACAGCCGACAAGTCAGCCAACTGCTCAACCAACAGAGCA
>NZ_QORN01000046.1:0-3010 GCF_014830205.1 Limosilactobacillus walteri | reverse complement strand
TACTTAATATTGTAGAGCCTAAATAAACAAAGCAGAGTAGACTGTAATAGCCTGCTCTGCTTTGTTGTTTTAAATTTATACTTTTGTTAATTAATTATCGATGAACGAGACAAATAGCCGTTAATAAGTCTTTAATCCCTTAATGATACTTAGTACAATTAATGTAGAAACTATTGTAAGCGGTTTCTTAAATATCTTAAGGGAGGAGATATTATGTTATTCCAAGTTTATGGTAGTCAATCAGGATGGCAACTATTAGGTTGGATATTGGTATTTGTTTGTTTGATTATTGCCAACGAAATTGCTCGACGAAGCAAGTTGGGCGGGCTTTTATTCTTTGTGGTCTTGCCAGTTGTTTTAACGATTTATTTTGCAATTATTTATATCTGTGCAGCCAAAGGCCAATCGTGGGCCCTTCATAATCAAACATATGTCCATATGAATAGTTGGTTCCACTATGCAAAACTATATGCAGCTACCTTTGGTTGTATTGGTTTTATGATCTTAAAATACCACTGGGGGCACCTGGGTAAGGCGTATTGGTTTAAGTGCTTTCCGTTTGTAATTGTGGCGATTAACATTTTTATTGCTGTGGGGAGCGATTTTGAATCGGCTATTCGTGGAATGAATGCATTGCAAACAACCGGAAGCCAATGGTGGCTTTCCTCTGAAGGTGTCTGGCTTTACGGTGGTTGGTGGAATGTCCTTAACGGAATCGCCGGTATTATCAATGTATTTTGTATGACTGGCTGGTGGGGAATTTATTCTTCCAAAAATGAGGATGATATGTTATGGCCTGACATGACTTGGCTTTTCATCCTTGCCTATGATGTTTGGAACTTTGAATATACTTATAATAACTTACCTACGCATTCATGGTATTGTGGGGTAGCGCTATTGCTAGCCCCAACATTTGCGGCTGCCTTTTGGAACATGGGTGGCTGGATTCAGAACCGGGCTAATACTTTGGCAATTTGGTGCATGTTTGCACAAGTAATTCCAGAATTCCAGGATAGCAGTAAGTTTTCAGTGTTACCAGTGTTATATAAGAATGGGGCGATGAATCCAACTGTTCATCCCGAAGCAGCTGATCCACATATGATGGGAATTATCGCCGTATTATCATTAGCAATTAATGTTGTGGTTTTCGCAATCATTTGGAAACGGGCTAAAGCAATGGATATTAATCCTTACACCCATGAAGTATTTGTTGGTACAAAGGATTACGAAGAAGCAATGGCGCGAGCGCAGAAGTAAACAATTTAATCATCAAGAAGTAGAGGCTAAGAAAAACTTTTGTTTCGCTCGGCCTCTACTATTTATTTTACCGACCGATGGCAAGATAACGTGGCAGATAACTATAAGGTTTAAGTCACAAACGGTCCTTAACCTTAACCAATCTTAGCTTGTTTAAAATGCAAAAGGTCCAGAATATTAAAAATACTCTGAACCCAATGATCTTTATAGAGGTGGGGAAACGAAAATTCGATGAATTAGGTTTTCTCCTCGCCACGTTATCATTGCTTTAATTCGCGGTACCATTTAGTACCAGTTTCTTCAAAAATCTGCTTGTTAATTATTAAATTAGTTAGCGGAGTGGTGTGTTGTGCTATCTTCACTAGTCCGATAGCCAAAGTAGAATTGGATAGCTGCAATCGCGATGTTTACCCAATCCATAGCGATAAACCAACCATTGATTGCGCTTGCATCGTGTGATACACCATAGTAAACCCAAAAACCAATAACAATTGCACAAACGTTGATCCAAGCGAAAGTCTTTTGTAGTATTTGATTGTTAAGTTGGAACCACATCCAAATAACGTTAATAACAAACCAAATAGCTAAGATCCAAAAAATAACATTGAACAACATAAGACATCCCTCCTTAGGGTCCGCATGGAATTGATGGACAGCCCACCATCCATCAACCTCAATTACATTAACTGTAAAAATTACTTACGATGTTTGATTAAGTAATCAGTGACTGTAACCGTTCGAATGAGGAAAAATAATACCTATCCGATATGCTTGCGCTAATAAAATGCGGTTTGCAGGTGAAGTTAATCGAACTTGCAAAACAATAATTAAGAGAGGAGAAGACCAGTTAATAACATTTATTTCTTAGAAAGTTGTTGCTTCGCGTCTTCATAACCATTTACATAGTCTTGAAGCGCATGCATCTTACCTCTAATAAACCTATTAGTAACATTAATAATCCGTTGCGGATACTTACGAAATGGCTCTAGTGCCTTATAATCTTTAACGGCCCGATTGTACCCTTTTTGATATGCGCTAATGTCCTTTTCGTTGTTATTTGTAGGACTAACTTTCTTCTTAAACATTATCATCACCTCTTTTGTTGCCCTACCATGATAGTACCAAGGATATAAAATTAATGCCAATAATATGATATAAAAATTTAAATAAATTATATAAATAAAGAAATAGCTATTTACCTATCATTATTAGCGATAAAGTAGCTATTTCTTTATTTTTTATCTTTTAATAATTCTACGATTTCTTTAAGATATTGTACTTCTGCACTTGGCTTGGCTTCTTCTTTCTTATCTTCTTTTTTGCGAAAACGGTTAATGGTTTTTACCATTAAAAAGACAACAAAAGAGATAATTAGGAAATTAATTACCGCGTTTAAGAAGCTTCCATACTTAAATTGGGCATCGCCAACTGTCCAGACTAGATTTGAAAGGTCGATCCGGCCGACGAAAATCCCAATAAGAGGATTAATAAGGTTATTAACTAATGACTTGACGATTGATGTAAAAGCAGCCCCGACAATAATCCCGACTGCCATATCAATAACATTCCCCCGTGCGATAAACTCTTTAAATTCTTTTAGCATGTTTTTCCTCCTTTTTCTGTTTAGGGTGGAGACAACTTTATACTGCAAGTTTACCAAAAAGTCTTTAATAAAATATGACTATTCAAGCTTGACAGCCTTGTTTATAAATTTTTTAAAATATTTTTTTATTTGGCAGATTGCAATAAATAA
>NZ_QORN01000045.1:0-12657 GCF_014830205.1 Limosilactobacillus walteri | reverse complement strand
ACAGCAAATGTCCTCTTTTTGTATAAAAAATCTGGCATAGAATTTTTATCCATACCAGAAAGTGTATACCCAAAAACTTTCTACCATCTCGAGTAGGAAGTTTTTTCTTTTACCCCTTGCCAAATCGTTCTTTAACATATATACTTAGTTACATAAGTAATTAACTATACAACTAATGAGGAGGTGCTCCAATGCAATTTGATTTTGATGATTCCGCACCGCTTTACCAACAAATTGCCGACCAGCTTGAAGAGATGATCTTCTCTGGCGGTTTTGATGAAGAATCACAAGTGCCATCCACTACGCAGTTATCTCAACAACTGCATATTAATCCAGCAACGGTCCTTAAGGGGATGAATATTCTTGTTGATAAGGGATTGTTAGAAAAACGACGCGGGTTAGGGATGTTTGTAAAAAAAGGAGCTCAGCAAAAAATTATGGAGCAACGAAAAGAAAGTTTCTATAACGATTATGTCAAGAGCTTGTTGGTTGAAGCAGGCAAGCTTGGCATCACTAAGCAGCATTTATTAGATTTAATTGAACGGGGTGAACATGATGGAACAATTAACGGTTAAGAATTTAGTAAAGAAATATCGGCACACTATGGTTCTTGATAATATTTCATTTAACTTAGAACCAGCCAAAATTTATGGCTTGCTTGGCCGTAACGGTGCGGGGAAGACAACCCTGCTAAATATTATGAGCTCCCGTATCTTTCCGACTAGCGGAGAAGTCCGAATTGGCGGGGAAGATATCAATAATGATGATGACCTTCTTAGCAAGATTTTCCTGATGAGCGAGGCTAATCTGTACCCACGCGAAATGAATATTCACCAGACTTTTGACCTTGCGGATGCTGCTTATGGCAACTTTAATTATGATCTTGCCAACCGTTTGCTGACGGCCTTCGAACTTGACGGTAAATCTAAAGTAACAAACTTATCAACGGGTCAGCGGACAGCATCTAAGCTAATTGTCGCATTGGCTGTTAATGCGAGCTATATCCTCTTAGACGAGCCAATCTTAGGTCTGGATGCTAATCACCGTGAACTTTTTTACCAAGAGTTAGTCAAAACCTACCAAGAAAAGCCACGGACATTTGTTTTATCAACCCACTTGATTGAAGAAATCCAGCAGTTGGTTGAACATGTCCTAGTTTTAGATCGCCAAAAGATTTTACTTAATGACGATTTAGACACAATTTTAGCAAAAGCCTATGCAATTAGCGGGCCTGCGCAATTGGTTGACGATTATGTCACTGGATTAAAAGTCTTAAAATCAGAAATGCTAGGAAACATTAAGACTGCTTATGTTTTCGATAAGTTAGATGACCAACGGGCGATTCCGGACCAAGTAAAAATAAACCACTATGACTTACAACATTTATTTATCTACTTAACTGATGGGGGCGAGAAATAATGAAAACACAAAAGAGAAATTTAGTTATTTCAACAACATTGCATCGTGCTGGTTATGCGGCGGGGATTGCGTTAGCAGTTGGTATTGGGATTGAACTATTAGTTTATCTTTTAGGTTTTATCATGAATAGCAACCTTGAGTCATTCTTGGTGAGCCTGCAAGCAATTCCATCGACGCTTTCGAGTATATTAGCTTTTGTCTTAGTGTTTTACTTCCTTATTACCCCGTATAGTGATTTTAAGTGGGCAATTCAAAACAGTATTTCCCGCAAGACCCTTTGGCAGGGGCGCCTTATTGCCATGGCGTTATTGACCCTTCTTGTTTGGTTTGTTAGCCAGCTTACTGGCTTGCTGCACCATCCCTTCATGTTTGATGCTGCTTGGCACAGTCTCCTCTCCTACTGTTGTATTGTTCTGACGATGACCGCGATTGGCAATGGTTTTGCCCTCTTGAATCGGCGGTGGAAGTGGATTGTTGGTATTGGCGGTCCCATTATCTGCTTTGTCCTGCTATTAATGGCTGGGTATTCCCTTGCTGGCTTTATCCCAGCATTATCAGCAAGTCGGCTTCTCCAAGTGCTTGTCTCATCTAGTATTACGTGGTGGGTGATCTTAGCGCTGTACTTAGTGATTATCTACGCATTAGCAAAGCTCTTTAATGATAAAATGCAGCTTCGTCGTGATTAGCCAAATTAAATAGGAACAGAAATTATTCATTCCTCGTACCTATTAACAACACACAAAAAGCCTCCAGCGTCCGCTTTTACCGGATACTGGAGGCTTTTTTGGCATTCAACTAGTTAGAGGACTGCTAGCCCACGCTGCTAATCTTCATCTGTATCTTCAATTTGAATATAATTGCTGGTAATATATTTCTTTCGTCCGATCTGATACCAAGTAATCTCGTCATTATCGTTGAGTTTCCCAATTAAGATAACTTCATCCCCGTTTGGAATCTCTGCAACCTTATTGCCGTAAGGGGCATCGTAAACATTAATTGATTTATTATGGAGGTAATCAACTTTTGCGCGAACGTCTTTAAGGGGGATTACCGTCATATTATTAACGAGGCGGGACTTTTCCTTTCGCAAATTATTGTTAAACGGATTATCAACTACGTGCATTTGGTCATACTTAATCCATTGATCCGCTCCGATCTCATACCAGAACTGACCATTCTTAGTAGCGACCCGGTGGAACGATTTAACTGTGATATCGGCGGGAAGAGGGGCGCCGACTGGCATTCCGCCGGCGGTATCAAAAACATATGTCGGTGCATCAAGGTGAAGATACATCTCAATCGATTGAACTTCTCCCCAGTTTTGTTTCCGATAAAAGATATGAACGATCCGCTGACGCATGTCAAAAGTTCCTTGTGTTTCGCCTTCCGTTTTTACGTAACGATAGTTTGGAAATTGTTTTCGTTCGATATGATATTCCTGCCCAATAAAACCACGCATTAATTGTGGTACGGTCAGATTTGCCCCTGAATCGATGTCATTATAGTAAACCCAGATTGGATTTCCAGTTTTAAACTTGTCAATCATTATTAACACTCCGTAACCTTAGTTCTTTATTATTATAGCGCTTTTTAGCAGTTGACACGATATTGAACTGCCATATTTCTCTTGATAATTGCGAATAACTAATTTTTTTATTACAATAAGCCTATTCAAATTTATTCTGATGGAGAAGAAAGATGGCAAAAACACGGCATCAACAGATTCGGCATAACACGACTTTAGCGATTTTTATTGCGATTATCCTTTTACAAGATTTTATCCCTTTTTTTGGTAATATTCCGTTAGGGCCATTGAGCATAACCACGTTGCACGTAACCGTAATTATTGCCGCAATTGTCCTTGGTCCAATGGATGGGGCGATTATCGGCGGCGTTTGGGGAATTTTGACCTGGGTTCGTGCGTTTGTTGCTCCCAGTAGTCCGCTTGCGCCCTTAGTATTTGTTAACCCGCTCGTTTCTGTTTTTCCCCGGATTATGATTGGCTTTTTTGCCGGCTATACTTTTATATTACTGTATCGCTTATTTAAATCAAAGTACGGAGCAGCAATCGGGGCCGCGGTTATCGGAACTCTTACCAATACGGGACTCGTATTAAGCTTTATCTATCTATTTTACCGTACTCCTGCTGTTGCGCAAACATATGGGGTTAATGTTAATCATTTATTAATTGCCCTTGAAACAATCATGGCGACAAACGGGCTGGCGGAGTTAATTTTAGCAATCATAGTTGTACCGATGGTTGCTATCCCCGTTTTGGAAGTGCGTCGAAGATTAGAAGTGAATTAAAAAATAAGCTGGATTAAAGGCCTTATAATGGTCTCAATTCCAGCTTATTTTAGTTTATTGCTTATTTTTTAACGTTTGTTAGAACTTCTTGTGCTGCTTCAACAGTAATATTACCGTCATTATCAAGCTTTGCGGCTAACTTGTGAGCATCACTGTGGTCCAGAACATAATCGGCGATCCGGTCTTCAATTTGTTCCTGGATTACTCGCCGCAGTGGACGGGCTCCCATCTTAGGATCAAAGCCCATATCCACTAATTTCTCATCAACATCAGCAGGAACGTCAATGTGTAAGTTCTTATCTGCTAGCATGTTATTAACGTCGGAAATCATTAAATCAACGATCTTCATTAAGTCATCTTTAGATAAAGCGTTAAATTGTACAATATCATCAAAACGATTTAAGAATTCAGGCTTGAAGTAGTTCGTTAACTTGTCAATGATTGAGTGGGTACTACCATTAGATTCAGCCCCAAAACCAACGCTTGCTTCCGCGTCGCCAGTTCCAGCGTTAGAAGTCATGATAATAATGGTATCTTTGAAGCTGACAGTCCGGCCTTGTGAATCGGTCAAACGTCCGTCATCAAGGATTTGTAGGAACATGTGCATAACGTCAGGGTGAGCTTTTTCAACTTCATCAAGAAGAATTAAGCTGTAAGGATGGCGCCGTACTTGTTCAGTTAATTGCCCTGCTTCTTCATAGCCGACATAACCGGGAGCAGCCCCGATTAACTTTGAAGTAGAGGTCTTGTCCATGTATTCTGACATATCAAAGCGGATCATTGCATCCTTAGATCCAAATAATTGAAGGGCTAGTTGCTTAGCGGTTTCGGTCTTCCCAACTCCAGTAGGACCAACAAAGAGGAAACTACCGATTGGCCGACCGGACTTATTCAATCCAATCCGGTTCCGCCGAATTGCGCGGGCAACTTTATCCACTGCTTGTGATTGACCAATTACGTGTTCATCAAGCTTCTTGTCTAAGTCACGCAATTGATTTTCTTCTTGCTTTTGTAAGTCACCGACGGGAATGTTTGTCCGCTCTTCCACAATTCGTTGCATATCAGCGACCGTAACAGTTGCCGAGTCTTCGGTATGGTTTTCTTCTGCTTCTTTTTTAGCTTTTTCTAACTTAGCTACCTGGTCACGATAAAAGGCTGCTTTTTCGTAATCCTGATTATCGGCTGCTTGTTGCTTATGTGCTTCAGCAGTATGGATTTCATTTTCGATTGCGTTTGGATCCACGTTCTTTAAGGTTAAGTTCTTCTTAGAACCGGCTTCATCAAGAAGGTCGATGGCCTTATCAGGTAAGTATCGGTCTTGGATGTAGCGGTCAGAGAGTTTAGCAGCAGCCACAACTGCGTCATCAGTATACTTAACATGGTGGTAATCTTGATACCGGCTCTTGATACCATTAAGAATCCGAATAGTTTCTTCGACAGAAGGTTCATCAACCTCAACCGGTTGGAACCGCCGCGCAAGGGCAGCGTCCTTTTCAATCTTTCGGTATTCGTTAAGAGTGGTAGCGCCAACTAATTGGAAGTCACCACGGGCAAGGGCAGGCTTCAAAACATTACCAGCATCCATGCCGCCTTCTGCATTACCAGCACCCATGATTTCGTGGATTTCATCAATGAAGAGAATAATGTTCTTATTTTTATGAACTTCTTCCATTAATTGTTGCATCCGCTTTTCAAATTGTCCCCGAATTCCGGTGCCTTGAACAAGCGAAACGACATCAAGCCGGATAATCTCTTTATTAGCAAGCTTTTCTGGAACTTCCCCGCTAACGATTGCTTGTGCCAGCCCTTCAACCACGGCCGTTTTACCAACACCAGCTTCACCGATAAGAACCGGGTTATTCTTGGTTCGCCGGTTAAGAATCTCGATTACCCGTTTGATTTCATTGTCCCGACCAATGACAGGGTCAATCTTACCTTGACGGGCGAGGTCTGTTAGGTTGATTCCGTATTGACCAAGGATTCCTTTTCCGTTGCGTCCGCCCCCTTGGCGTTGTGCTTGACCGTTCATATTTTGGCCATTAGCACCAGCAGCTTGACTTTGCATATTGTTCATTGCATTCATGAAGTCTTCGAGGCTTCCAAAACCGAAATTATTCATTCCGTTACCTCCATTCATCATTTCTGTTTGTAGATTTTGTAGTTTTTGATAACAATTTTGGCAGAGGTCTATTTGCATCCGTTGACCATTAAAATTCATTTGTAAATGAATCGTGGCTGGATTTTGATGGCAGTATTGACATAGCATCTGAAATCTAAATACCTCCTAAATAATGTTCTGCAAGCTTGGGTCTTTGTTTGACCTTTCTTGACCATTGATTAATATTATACTTACTTTTTATCGCAAAGCAAGCTAAAAAACTTAAATATTTTCTAAAAGAGAAAAGCAGTTTCATGGCAAAATAAATAGGTTCAAAAGACCACACTATGATTTTAGCACTCTTTGACAACGAATGCTAAAACAGGTGCTTTATGGTATTTATTGTGTATAATAGGTAAGCAGAGAATTTATATTGAGGTGATTGGATGGCTGAAGAAGATTTTGAACAATTGCTGGATGATTTACGGACAGAGAAGATTGATCATTTTGAGATTACTCCCGAAAACTTTCAAATATTTCAACCAATTTTCCATGCATATGCATATCGTTCGCAAATTGAAGGAAAAGCGCAACGGGGCGGAAAAATCATATACCAATTAAAACAGCGATAAATCGCGAGATGTAAGCTTGTATTTAACGCTTACAATTGCTAAAATGTAAATATCGAGGTGTATCAGTGGTCAAGCTGCTGATAATAAATTAATTAAATCTGCTCGAAGGAGACTGATTAATATGGAAAAACGTGAATTTACAATTACTTCAGAAACTGGTATCCATGCTCGTCCAGCTACTATTTTGGTACAAGCTGCTTCTAAGTTTGCATCTGATGTTACCCTTTCATATGAAGGTAAGAGTGTAAACTTAAAGTCAATCATGGGTGTAATGTCACTTGGTGTTGGTCAAAACGCTAAGGTTACTATTACTGCCAATGGTGATGACGAAAAAGAAGCATTGGACACCGTTGCTGAAACCATGAAAAAGGAAGGATTGACTGACTAATGTCTTTACTGCTAAATGGGTTGGCAGCTAGTAGTGGGATTACCATTGCTCCTGCCCACCTGTTAGTGGAGTCAGATCTATCTATAAAAAAACAGCATACAGCTGATGAGAATCATGAGGTCGCCCGGCTTCATGATTCTTTTACGTTGAGTAAGGCTGAGCTTCAACAGTTATACCAACATGCTCATGAAACGCTTGGTCAGCGGGCAGCCGCTATCATTGACACCCAGATTGCAATTTTAGATGATCCGACTTTACAAACTAAGATTATTGACCGAATCAATAACCACCATGATACTGCTGAATGGGCAGTAAAAAAGGTGGAGGATTATTATTTAAATATTTTTGAGCGCATGAATGATAATGACTACTTGCATTCACGGGCAACTGCCTTGCGGGATGTAACTAAACGGGTATTAAGTCATTTACTAAATGTCCCGTTGCCGGATCCAGCATTGTTGGATCATCGCGCGGTTTTCGTTGCCAAAAATATTACACCGACAGATACTGCGCAATTCGATCGGCGATATGTAGCAGGGATCGTAACGGCCAATGGTGGTCGGACCTCTCATTTTACAATTATGAGCAAGACGCTTTCTTTACCGGCAGTTGTCGGGGTTAAGGATGCAACAGCTTTAATTCATGATGGAGACACACTAATTGTTGACGGAATTCATGGTAAAGTAATTGTTAATCCTAGTAATGAAGAGATTGAACATTATCGCTTATTGGCTGGCGAATTTGCTCAAGAACAGCAAAAATGGGGAGCGCTCAAGGATAAGCAGACAGTTAGCGCTGACGGACGACGCTTTGAAGTGGCTGCTAACGTAGGTACTTTTGCCGATATTATCGATGCCCAAGAAGATGGTGCCGAGGGAATTGGCTTGTTACGGACCGAATTCCTTTATATGAACCGAGATGAACTGCCAAGCGAGGAACAACAGTTTTTAGCTTATAAAAAATTTGTATCAGCGATGAACCAGCAACAAGTTGTTGTTAGGACGTTAGATATTGGTGGCGATAAACAATTGGGGATGGTAAAGCTTCCGCATGAAGACAATCCATATCTTGGCTTTCGCGCAATTAGAATTGGCTTAGCCCGGCCAGAGATTCTTCGCCCACAGATAAGAGCCTTATTGCGATCATCAGCATATGGACGTCTTGCCATTATGTTTCCAATGATTGCGACAATTGAAGAATTTCAGCAGGCACGCTCGATTTTGGATGACGAAAAAGAAAAATTAGAAAAAGCTGGCTATCAAGTCGCTAAAAATATTGAAGTAGGTATGATGTTAGAAATTCCGGCGGTGGCAGTGATGGCCGATCATTTTGCAAAATACGTTGACTTTTTTAGTATTGGCAGTAATGATCTAATCCAATATTTATTAGCGGTTGATCGGGGGAACCAGCAAGTTGCGTACCTCTATCAAGAACTTCATCCTGCTGTTTTGCGGATGGTTAAACGAGTAATTGAAGCAGCCCATGCAGAAGGAAAATGGGTTGGCATGTGTGGTGAGATGGCTAGCAACTCACTTGCGGTTCCATTATTAATGGCGATGGGGCTTGATGAATTTTCAATGAGCAGTAGTCAGATTCTCCGTGTGCGCTCACTAATCAATCAGTTAAGTACACGTAAACTTCAACCATTAGTTCACCGGGCAATAAATGCCGAAACAGCAGCTGAAGTACAAAAACTTGTTAAAAAGTATGTGCCAGAATTAAAAATTTAATATTAATCAGATAGGGACTGGAGAGCATTGCGCAGTCCCTATTAGTATTATTAAGTAAAAGATTTTGTAAAGAATTCTTAATCATTACAAGTGAATCTTGTTAGTATTAGTAGTTGAGACTACAATAAATAAAATACAGTTTTGCGGTTCAGTGAATGCTTTAGTATAATAGCAATTATTATTAAAAATTTTTGTAACGAGATAAAGGAGCAGTTAGGTTGAATATTGGGATTTTTACAGATACATATTTCCCGCAGGTTAGTGGCGTGGCAACATCTATTAAGACGCTTCGTGATGAACTGATTGCGCAGGGACACCATGTATATATCTTTACGACAACTGATCCTAAAGCAAAGCATGATGACGTTGAAAATGGAATTTATCGCTTTACGAGTATTCCATTTGTTTCTTTTTCTGATCGGCGGATTGCGGTTCGCGGGGTCTTTCGGGCAATTAAATTAGCTAAAAAGTTTCAACTAGATATTGTCCATAATCAAACAGAATTTGCCCTGGGAGTAATGGGTAAGACGGTAGCACGGCACCTTAATATTCCATGTTTGCATACTTATCACACAATGTATCAGGATTACCTGCACTATATTGCCAATGGTCATATTTTAAAACCGCATGATGTTGCGCGACTAGCACATCTCTACTTAAAAAACATGGCGGGGGTAATTGCTCCTAGTAATCGTGTTTTAGCTACCTTAGAGAGTTACCATGTTGAATCCCCAATCCGCGTTATTCCAACGGGGATCAATCTGCGGGTATACAATAAGCGGGACTCAAAAACAGAAATTAATAACCTACGAGCACGGTTAGGCTATAGTGAAAATACCCCTGTATTATTGTCATTAAGCCGCTTGGCATATGAGAAAAATATCCATACATTAATTGAAGCAATGCCAGATATCCTTACCTATCAACCCAATGCTCAACTATTAATTGTGGGGGATGGTCCGGCTCGGCACACATTAGAACGCCAAGTACGGCAGATGGATCTTACTAGTCATGTTCAATTTGCCGGTGAGATTACCAATGATGATGTCTATCATTATTACCAAATGGCAAATGTTTTTGTATCCGCATCAGATTCAGAATCACAAGGGCTAACTTATGATGAGGCCTTAGCATCGGATTTGCCGATTGTTGTGATGCGGAGCGAATATACTGACCAATTAATTGATGACTCGGCAATCGGGATCAGCTTTCAAAAAAGAGCGGATCTTGTTAATGGTGTTTTATACTATTTAAACCAACCGAAAACAACAGAATCGCGATTAAAGCGGCAGCAAAAACTGCATGAAATTTCAGCAGAAGTTTTTGTGGAGCGTGTTGTTGAATTTTATCGTGATTGTCAAAAGGATGCTGCAAACCAAGATATAATTAAGCAAACTGAAAAATCCCGTCACCTATTTCGCCGTTCAAGGAGCTAATGATGATTAAAATAACAATGTTTTCATCTGCGGATAAAGTTGCTGGTCAGGGAGTAGGAAGTGCCTACCTCGAATTAATTAATTTATTACGCAACCGATGCAGTGATAATTTTGAAATTAAAATTAATCGTTACGATAAAAGCCAAATCAGTCATTATCATACGATTGATCCATTATTTTATCTTTCTACATTTTCTAGGAAAAGAGGAAGAAAAATTGGTTATGTTCATTTCCTTCCTGAAACGCTTGAAGGAAGTTTAAAAATCCCGCAGCCATTTCGCGGGCTTTTTTATCACTATGTTATTGCTTTTTATAAACGAATGGACCAACTAGTTGTTGTCAACCCTTCATTTATACAGAAGCTGGTGGCATATGGAATTCCTGAAAATAAGATTACATACATTCCTAATTTTGTAGATAGTGATCGGTTTTATCATGTTTCATCAGAAGACAAATTGGCTTTGCGAGAAAAATATAAGATTGATCCACAGCGCTTTGTGGTGTTAGGGAGTGGTCAAGTTCAAGAACGAAAAGGTGTTCCTGATTTTATTCGTCTTGCTAAGCAAAACCCCGATGTTGATTTTATTTGGGCTGGGGGTTTTTCGTTTGGCCGCTTAACCGATGGCTATAGTGAACTAAAAAAAGTCGTTGACAATCCACCTGCCAATCTGCGCTTTACAGGAATTGTTTCTCGTGATGAAATTGCAGAATTAAATAACCTAGCCGACTTATTCTTATTGCCTTCCTATAATGAGCTATTTCCAATGTCCGTTTTAGAAGCCTTTAGTTGTGGAACCCCTGTTATGTTACGCAACCTTGATCTTTATCACTATATTATTGATGGTGATTATGAACCAGCTGATAATGTTAATGAAATGCAGATGAAACTGACATTGTTGCGAAATGATCCCGCGCGTTTAGCATACTGGCAAAAGCGGGCACAAAAAGCGGCACAAGAATATTCAAAAGAACATTTAGCGGACGTTTGGACCAAATTTTATAAGGAACAAGCGCGAAAGGGGGATGCATAGTGAGCAGACGCAATTGGTTAGTATTAGGATTAATGCTAATTATTGGGGTCGGAATACTCGGATACTCATTACGCAACTCTAATATCCACCTTCTTTTGCAAGATGTTTCAGCGATTAATTGGGGTTGGATGTTAATTGCTTTGGCGTGTATTTGTTTATACCTCGGACTAGAAGCAGTTGTAGTAAAAATTTTTATGAATGATCGCCATGACGGTTTTACCTGGAAAGATGCCTTGCGTTTACCGTTGATTGAACAATTATTTAACGGGATTACACCATTTTCTACTGGTGGGCAGCCGGCGCAATTAGTTGCAATGATTCAGTCGGGAGTAGATGGTGGGCTAGCAAGCTCTGTTCTATTAATGAAGTTTGTTGTTTTCCAGGCGATGATAGTAGTAAATTTTTTGATTAGTTTATTGATTGGTTTTCATTTCATTGCCGAGAAGCTCCATGCGTTATCCTTGCTAGTGTTATTCGGTTTTTTAATTCATTTAGCAGTTATTGTTGGATTGTTAATGGTAATGTACTGGTATAGTTTTACCAAAAAGCTGATGAACTTGGTCATTAAACCAGCAGCGTTCTTTATGAAAGCAAGCCGTTATGAACGAATGAAAGTAGTCTTAAATGAAAAGGTCGATACTTTCTATCAGGAAAGTCTTCGCATGAAAAGGGACTATAAAAAGTTGTTAAAAGTTTGTCTTGTAACAATTTTTCAATTATTCTTTTATTATGCAATTCCCTATTTTATTATGCTTGCACTTGGCGTCCACCATATTAACTTTGTAATGGTTGTGAGCCTCCATGTGCTAATCTTTATGATTATTTCGCTTTTTCCGATTCCAGGGGGAGCGGGTGGAGCAGAGTACAGTTTCTCTGTCTTATTTTCTAGTTTCATTCATTCGAATACGAAGTTGGTTTTAGCAATGATCTTATGGCGATTATTGACGTATTATTTTGGAATGTTTGCGGGGATTGTAGCAGTCTTTGTAAAGCCGGATAAGGTTAAGAAGTAGATGCCGTGTTTATATTAAAATTAGTTAGAGGCTGAGTTAATGCTAGCCTCTATTTTTGTAGTGAAAGGAGAATGATAGTTTGAAAGATTCAGAATTATTGGTGATTATAAAAAGACTAATTGCGATGCAGAATGATTATTCAAAAAATCGACAGAAGCGTACATTTGAAAAGTTTGGGATTCCACTTTGTGATGTAACTTATATTCATGATCATCAAGAGTTTGTATTTGTTCGTTATCGGCCTTATGAACGTTTTCGGTTTGACGATCTTGATTTAGTTGCCATCGAAGTTTTTGATTGTTTATATGATCTTGAAAATACTTTTTAGTTTTTTCGAAAAAAGTGTTGACGAGAAATTGAATCGTTGGTATATTATTACATGCTGTTACGAAATGTGACGGAAGCATTATTTAGCTTCAAAATTATTTCTAACTAGTAATTGACATTGCAATTATGTCATGGTATATTAATAAAGTTGCTGATTGAGTTATCAATCAAAAGAAATTCTAAAATGATTAAAATTTCTTCTTGACAAGTTAAATCAACATATGATATAATAAATATGTTGATTGGCTGCTTAATCAGCCAACAGGTAGACCTTTG
>NZ_QORN01000044.1:0-27204 GCF_014830205.1 Limosilactobacillus walteri | reverse complement strand
ACGAGGGGGAGTGAGACAGAACTAGCTTGCTAGTTCGTTTTCGATCCCCGGCAAGCACAAAGAGGACTCTAGTGTTCGGATTTTCCGAACGCTAGAGTCCTTTTGTGTACTGCGCTGTAGCATTTTCAACGATATAGGAGACTTATGTCACAGCTCCTCTATTATTTTAATTTTTTACGATCACATCAGTACTTAAAATAGTCCCTTAAATGCGGCAAAAATCCCCTTCTTATTTGATGTGTCTTCATCACTTTTAATTGGTTGATCAACACTAGTTACTACTGTTTCAGAGCTTTCCGCACTATGCGGAGTTACAGGAACTAACTTATTTAGCTTAATTACATATGTTTGCTTACCGGCAGCGAAATGATGATCTGCAGGGAAATTGCTATCTTCCAGAGTATATCCCTCATCTTCAAATGCCTTAATTTCACCTGCTGGGTCATAATTAAATTCTGCCCCTGTCTTTCCCTTTAATAATTTTGCTTTGATTTCTTCACCAAATTGATCACTAAACTTCACGACGATTTCTGCCGGTTTAGGAGTATAGGTAATGCTTGCTTCATAGTCTGTAGCGTCCTTATCTACGCTTAGGGCTGGTACAACTTCAGCATCATATCCATCAACTGTAGCGGGCATGTACGCTGGTAAAATCCCCGCAGTCCAATCTTGCCAAATATCTTCTCCTGTTACCTCATCATGCATTCCTAAACGCATTGCAACCGCTTCTTGCACAATTTCCTGATGGGTTTGATCGGGCATCACTACTTCAATTGTTCTGGTTACTTTATGTTCATCTTTAAGCGGAGTTACCTTATGTGTTAAGTAAACATAGTATTGTTGCTCAGGACTACCAGCAAAGTATTTACCTGCTGTTGCTCCTTGATCAGCTTTAAATAAATCGTAGCCATTTGCATCATAATCCCACAATTTATTAGTATAGCTTTCACCTTCCGCAACTTCTAATTGTTGGGTGTGTTCTTCCAGAATCTTTCCCGAAGCCGGCTTTACAATTGGTAAACGATCGTAAGGAATATCAACGTAAAAAATAGTAACTGGCTGGACTTGTGCCCCCTGCTTGCTAACAACAATCTGATATTCTTGAGGCTGACTATCATCTGTAAACTCAAAGCGCGCATTTCGAGGCAATTCATTATCAACAATCAAATAGCCTTGTTCCGCTAATTGATCAATCTCAGCGGTCGGTGAATAATCAATCAATTCGCCTGCCAGTCCTTCAATTGTTTGAACATCAATTACTTTCCCGTCTTCATCAACAAATTTGATTTTAGCGCTGACTTTCTCGGGCTTATACGCGATATTGAGACTACTATCCTTGGTGGTTAATGAGATAGGTTGTTCAGGAACATTTTTACTTGTATATCCAGAGATAGCAGGTGCGGTTACAGCTGGTAAAGTTGCTGTATTCCAATCACTCCACGTCTTTTCTCCAGTAGTCATATCAGTAATCCCAAAGCGCTGAATCCGCCCAATTTGTTTAATTACTTGTTTAGCTCCTGTAGGCATATTAAACGTAATTGTCCGGGTTACCCGATGGTCTTCATCGATTTTCTCAATTTTATGCGTCAAGTAAACATAATAGTCACGTGCCGGCTGCCCACCAGCATAAGTTCCCTTTTGCGCACCATCATCATACTTGAAAAGCTCATATCCATCATCAGGTCCCCACAATTGGTTATTATAAGTTGTGTCCCCTTTACCGGTAAAAGTTTGAGTATGATCTTCAAGAATTTTGCCATCGCTTGGCTGTAATTCTTCTTTTGATTTATCAGCAGCATTTACAAGGTCAACATAATAAACATTAACTGTCTGTTTATTTTCAACCACTGTGACAGTAGCAGGTGAAGTAAGCAGCATACTTCCATCTTCACTGCCATTAAGAAAATAACCAATCATAATATTGTATTTTCCTGGCTTAGCACTGTCTAATTCTGAACTATCCACAATAAACGTTTGCTCTGGACTAACAGCTGCCTCTTCATTGTTTACAGATAGCCCCTTTACTTTAACAATTCCATCATATGGAGTCCAATTATCTTTTGCTTCAGCTTTTAGCGTAAAGTCTTTCGTTACTAAAAGCTGATGAACAACTACATAAGGAATAAAATCAACAGCCTCAAGGTCTAACTGTTCAGTTTGAACAGCAAATGCATAAGCATCCATCAGCTTACGGCCAGTTTCATCAACATCAACAGAGTATCCGTTTTCTTGAATTGCACTTTGAATAGCCGCCAAGGTGAAGAAATAGTGTCCACCTTGCCACAACACATTTTCGGCGCTCTCACTGCTATCAATCGTAACCTCATCATTAAAATTACTGATTGCGTGTGGAACCTCACCCAATGTCGGCATCAATTCTTGAACTTCTGATGGTAACACTTGACACCCATCTTCAGTTCGATCCAGCGCAACAAAATGTACTGCTTGATAATCATCATGAGCAAAAATTGGCGTACTTAACCGGAAATTCAACTGCGATGTTGTATGCTTATTAATTGTTAAATCGTAAAAGGCATATTCATTTAAGTGAAAGTTTACCTGACTATTTAGGTTATCGATGTTAACAATCTTAAATGGGAATTCTACTCGGTATGAACTATTAGGCAATAATGACCCAAAAACCATTATGGCCGTAACTTTATCCCAACTAAAGTCATCCCGTTGCTTCAAGGTATCAATTGTTGAATACTCTCCTTCATGACCCTTATAACTATAAGTGATATCGAAGCCTGGAATAACGTTTCCCTTTTCATCTTTGTATTCAAGGCCATCAAATTCATTAACCCGTGACTCATCGATTACAACCTGTGCTTTACCATTATTTACACTTTCAAATGCTGGGAATGTGTAAACAACTTCAACAGACTTAGCGGTTTCAGTTGCATTCTTCAAGTGACCATAGCCACTTAAATCAGTTGCACTTTTATAATTAACTAGTGAAGCTGTTTCCTTCATCCCGTTACGGCTAACTAATGACCGGTCTTTGGTATGACTTTCACGGTTAGTTGCTTGTAAGTACGTCCCATGTTGTAAGCCATCTAAATCGTCATTTAGCTCATAAACACCTAATGCCGGATTATTTTTAATTACGGGTTCTTGGACGCTTAATTTCTGCTGTTGTGCTGCAAAATTAGGCACTGATTCTAGTAGCTTCTTCATTGAAGGCGATTCATTCAGTGAAGCAACACTTGAAGCAGACAAATCATTTTTTAATTTTACTTGTCCCCCGATAGTTTCAGTTGAAACAAGATTCACGCCAATTACCTTATTTTTTTTTGTTTCATCTGTCTCAAGCATTTCCTAATCCCCCTTAAATACTCTTATAGTTCGATAACTATTCTTTCAACATTGAGTATAATATACTTATCTGTTATTTCAATACTGATAAATATTTTACTTTGTTAAGCATTTTTTTATTTATGTCCAACACATTGATGTATAAGGGTTTGTAAAGCATTAAAAATAATAAAAAAGAACAAAAGAATAATTTTTCATATGAAAAAATTATCTTTTGTTCTTTTAAATCAATTATTCTTTTATCATTAGATATTTAAAAGATCTATTCGGAATTCGTTAATATTGTGGTCCATCTGTAACATATCCATCGTTTTCCTGAGTAGTTCCATGGTTGTTATGTCCTTCTGTAGATGGCGCAGGATTAGAGGTCGTACTGTGCCTATTATTATTTGTAACGCCACCGCTATAGTTAGATGAACCGCGATAAACGTTATTATAGCTTCTTGATGCAGCTGAACCGTTGCTTGAAGTTGCTGTTGCATTATTTGAAGAACTAGTACCATTACTTTGCGTATTTGTTGAAGCAGAACTCGAATGAGAGGCTGAACTGGTTGAACTGCTTGAGGAAGAAGCTACCGAAGAAGAACTACTACTAGATGAAGCATCACTACTACTTGAAGAGGAGCTATCAGCCTCATCATTAACTTCCACTTTTAACTTTTTAGTTACCTTTTGATCACCACGTTCTGCAATAATGTCATATGTTCCTGCAACATCAAAAGTATAACTATGATTTACAAGTGATTGTCCTTTACTAGCTTTGAAAGTCTTAACAATCTCTTTGCTCTTATGACCACGAATAGTTAATGTTGTTTGTGGTGAAACCTTAAATTTTACTTTTGCCTCACCATTGTCATTCATTTTAACTTTTTTATCAAACTGTACTGAAACCTTACCTAAGGTATCGCTACTAGAAGCAGCATATTCAACATTCTCGGTCTTGCTTGTTTGAGCAGGCTTAGCCTCTTGATGATGCGAATGAATACTTTCAAAGGCGATTCCGCCGATACAAATTACTAAAACAGCAACTAACGTCCAGTTTAGGAAAACCCGTCCCCCACTAACAAAATTATTGCCGCTACGATTTTTTCGTAATTGTGAGATATATTGAGCAGCTAAAATAACAATCGCAATAATTGCCAATACTATCATTAAATTCATTACTCGCATAATTAATCCACCAAATCCATCCTATTCTTTTCTATATATATATCCTCAAACCATCATAGCATTAATTGAGCATTTTCTTAACGCTTTTTTCAATTTGTAATATAAATAAAAAAGTCTGTCACTCAATCTAAAATGAGTAACAGACTCAATCTGTAATCACCCGCACGGGGATCGAACCCGTAACTCCGCCTTGAGAGGGCGACGTCTTAACCAATTTGACCAGCGGGCAATAACGTACAAACATGATTATACGTTATTTCGTAATTTTCGTCAATCACAAATCCCATTAAAATCATTTAATCCAGTAACTTTTATTAAAAAATATTACAACTTAGTGGCTAGCTGACAATTCAAACGTTATAAATCCCCATTTGACCATTCCAGCCAACAAGAGACCGAGAAAAAACTTCTCTCAACCTCAGCCATTTTAATGAAAGATAGCAAGATAACGTGACAAATAAGCACAAGGCTCAAGGCTAGGGACAAGCAATAATCAGCCCGCAGTGTGCTAATCAACCGCCTTGTCGTGAAAGTTATTTCCTACTTTTACGACAATTATTCAAATGATAATTCTAATAAAAATACCTTTTTTCTTGGTATGTGGCAAGTTGTCGCCCAGACATCATGGTAATTTGTCTTTGCACCCTTAGTCATTCCAAAATACTCATCAAGTAATTCGCCATTTTTAGCTACAAAGTCATTTGATAAACGATTGACCATCAAGCAATTAACCGGAAAATAAAATGATGCGTTAGCTATTTTTAAGGAATCATCAAATAAAATCATTACTGTATTAGTATATCGCGCTTTAATTTTTCTTATTAATTCTGGATGATGCTTCAACTTTGTCAAAACGTAATAAATTGAATCAGAATTACTAGCCATATTCTTCCCCTCACTTGACAGTAATTATAACAAATAACTATGAAAAAGACCTGCTAGATAAAATCTAACAGGTCTTACCGTTGAAAAAATTGGGCATACTGGTCTCGAACCAGTAAATTATGGATTCAGAGTCCACTGCCTTACCAGTTTGGCGAATGCCCAATAAAATAAACTTACAACACTAAATACTATACATACAAAAACTTAAATAGTCAACTCTTTTTTCTTATTTTACTAATTCATAATGCAAGCGCCGACGCTGTTGTGCACAACGCCATCTTGTAATTAAATTAATTAGCGGATGATGATTTTTGTTACACCAATAATCAACGTCCGCTTCAATTTGACGTTGTGACCATTTACTATAGTCATGATGTAAAAAGTTATAATTTACAGTTGCTGATTGTTTTTTCCAAACAGCTGCCATTATAAACTGGCTTCGTGTTCGTTGTATTTTCTCGTCAACTTTTGCTAAGTCAACTGCTTCTACACTGATTATCTTAGCGGTGGCAATCGGTGGAATAACGGTCTTACTTGGTAAATAAGGTGCTAGCGGGACATTAATTAATGCATCAATAACAACCTCTTGCCAATCTGCTCGCGTTTCATAACGATGCATTAACCCCGCCTCCACATCATTTGCAATAAGATAATCACGTTCTTCACCCCAGCTTAATTGAACATGCACCAAAAATGCTGTTGACATTTCTACCACTCCTCAATATTATTTCACTGATATTTTACCGCAAAATCTTTTCACTTGTGCAATTTATAACAAAAAAAGTGATTGAATTTATCAATCACTTCTAAACTAATCTAACTATTTCCAGCAATTTTGGCCTTATTTAATAATAAAGAAGAACTAACTACTGAAACTGAACTAAACGCCATCGCTAATCCAGCAAGTTCAGGGCTCAAAGTAAAGCCGATAGTCGCAAAGAGCCCTGCTGCGATTGGAATTCCGATTACATTATAGATAAGCGCCCAGAATAAGTTTAATTTAATCCTATTAAATGTTTTCTTTGAGATATCTAGTGCCCGGACAACCCCGCGTAAATCGTTTTGGACAAGAACAATACCGCCAGAATCAATGGCAATATCTGTCCCAGAACCCATTGCAATTCCTACATCGGCAGTTGACAAAGCCGGAGCATCATTAATACCATCACCAACAAAAGCAACTTTTTTGCCATTATCTTGAATTGATTTTATCTGCTGTGCCTTTTCATTTGGCATAACTTCAGCAATTACACGGTCAATTCCTACTTCATCAGCAATCGCTTGCGCAACTTTCTTATTATCACCAGTAAGCATAATCGTAGTCAAGCCACGTTTTTTTAGTTCTGTAATTGCCGCCTTCGCGGTTGGCTTTGGAGTATCTTGAATAGCTATTAAGCCAATAATTTTGTTATCTAATCCCACATAAACAATAGTTTTAGCCTCATTTTGCAGTTGCTCAGCTTGTTGTGACATTTCCCGGGAAATATTAATATCTACTAATAATTTTCCGCTGCCGACAAATGCTGTCTGCCCACGATACATAGCACGAACGCCTTTTCCTTCAATAGCTTCAAACTTCTGCACTTTTAATGGGGTAATTTGCTTTTCCTTTGCCTTTTGTAAAATAGCAGTCGCAAGCGGGTGCTCTGATGTTTCCTCAAGGCTAGCAGCAAGCACTAATACTTCTTGATAGTTACCGATAATATCAGTCACAATTGGCTTACCGATTGTAATCGTCCCTGTTTTATCAAAAACTACCGTGTCAATATTACTAACTTCCTGGAGTACTTCACCATTTTTTATTAAAACACCTAATTTAGCGCTACGGGCAGTTCCGACCATTAAAGCAGTTGGCGTTGCTAATCCTAGTGCACAAGGACAAGCAATAACTATTACTGATACAGCAAATAGCAATGCCTGCACAAATGTTGCACCGACAAATGAATACCAAATCACAAAAGTTACAATTGCAATAATCATTACAACTGGAACAAAAATATTAGAGATTTTATCCGTTAGATTTTGAATTGGTGCATGACTGGTTTGCGCCTTTTTTACAAGATCAACAATTTGTGCAAGCATAGTGTCCGCGCCGACTTTTGTAGCCTTAAAAGTAATCGTTCCATTGTTATTAATCGTTGATCCAACTACTGTATCACCAACTTGTTTCATGACTGGCATGCTTTCCCCAGTAACCATTGATTCATTAAGTGAAGTTGTCCCTTCTATAATTTCACCATCAACCGGCACTTTTTCTCCCGGCTTTACTCGAATTAAATCGCCTACTTGGACCTGATCCAAGGGTACCTTAATAAATTTTCCGTCTTTCAATACTTCAGCATTTTTAGCTTGTAACCCCATTAATTTGCCAAGAGCATTAGATGCATTGTTATGCATTTTTTCCTCCATAGCATCGCCTAGCAAAACAAAGACAGTTACAAAGGCTGCACTTTCAAAGTAAACTTCTCGCCCCGTTGCCATTGCAAAAATACTATAAAAATAGGCTACCGAGGTCCCTGTTGCAACCAACGTATTCATATTTGCACTATGTTTCTTAAAGGCAGCAATTGCACTTTTCCAATATGGAAAAGCTGAAATTGCCATAATCAATGTTGTTGTAATCAAGGCAATCCAATTGTACCCGGGTATCATCCAATGAAAAGGCATTGCCAACATCTGAATTAGCATCGGGATTGACAAAATAAAGGAAATCCAAAAGCGTTGAATATTTGAAAGTTTTGTCACTTCACAACAACCTTTCCGTGAAACATATCCATTCCACACGCATAATTAAACGTTGCTGGCTTATCGGTCGGAATGTTAATTATCACTTCACTCTTCCCATCAAGTTTTTCATCTACGCCAAGGTCCTTAAAAACTACCTCATTCATGCATCCCATATTATTTGATGGGATAAATTTTAATTGTGCAGGCTTTCCCACTTTAAAAGTAACAGTGGCTGGCTTATACCCATGATTATCTGCATTAACAACAACCTTTTTTGTTTGATTTTTTGAAAAAATACTCATTATTTTACAACCACCTTTCCATGAAACATATCCATTCCGCACGCAAAATTAAAGGTTTGCGCCTTATTTGTCGGAATATTTATCGTTGTAATCTTCTGCTTTGTCAAATCCTTATTAATCCCTAATTGTTCAAAGACAACATGCGATAAACAAGCTGTCGAATCACGCATATCAAAATTTACTTGGGCAGGGATTCCTTTTTTCAAGACAACGGTTGATGGCGAATATCCACCATTCACCACAATCGTTGCCGTCTGTTCATCATTAATAACTGTTGATGTGCCGGTTACCTCTGTGTGTTTACCAAAAAACCACCATAGAATAAAAGCAATTAAAATTATTGCAATAATAATAACAATAATTCTCATCTTGCCCCTCCTTTTATCTACAAACGTAAACTATACTACAGTTCAAGTTTATAATTCTTGTTTACATTTGTCAACGATAGAGTAAATAACCTTAATTAATGGACGTTTCCCCTCTTTTTAATTAAAATTTGTGTATTAGGGGGTGGTACTAATTAAAAGATCACGATTTATTTTAATCTTATTTTATTTCATGCTATTTGGCAGTATTATTTATGCTTACCAAAATAGTTCACGATTCCAAGAACAAACTAATATTATTATCCATGATATTCAAGTATTTACCCAATCCTGGTTTCGTAAAATAACCGGTAAGGAACTTACAGCTCCCGTAAATCAAAATGCAGATCAACAAACCAATCAAGATGTTCCTACTGACGCACGATGGCAACAAAATTCTGCAACTATTTATATCGATATAAGTAACACTGTATTAAAAAGTGCCACGGAAACTGCAATTTCACAATGGAATAATACCGGAGCTTTTAATTTTAAACGAGTAACTAATAAAAAGGACGCTAATATTATTGTTTCAGCAGTAAACGACCCCAACAACGGTGCCGCTGGACTAACTAATACAAGCATGAACTCTGCAACAGGGTATTACCTCCACGCGACTATTAACCTAAACTCTTACTACTTGCTTAATCCTGCATTCGGTTATTCACAACAACGAATTGTTAATACAGCTGAACATGAGCTAGGCCATGCGATTGGTCTACAACATACCAATAAAACTTCTGTAATGCAGCCAGCTGGATCCTATTACCCTATTCAACCATTAGACATTCAGGACGTAAAGGCATTGTACGCGCGCACACCTCAGCCCCCAGCATCACAAAATGAAAACGATCAAACAGTTAAAGAATAAAGCCTTTACTCTCTCTACAAGAAATTGGTATAGTAGAATTAAAGATAAAATCTAATTGGAAAGAGTAGTTTTATGACAAATAAAAAGGTTTTAGGTACAGCAATGATTATTACTGCTTGTACTTTTTGGGGTATTTCAGGGCTTTTTGCAAAGGCCCTTTTTAATGTAAGCAGCTCAATTACTTCTATGTGGGTTACCCAAGTACGGATGATTTCGGCAGGAATTCTCCTTATCCTGTTAAGTCAGGTTCGCGGGGAACACCCTTTTCGGATTTTTAAGGACCTACACTCTGCATGGATTATCTTTGCTTACGGAGTCTTTGGACTAGTTCCTGTTCAATATGCATATTTCATGGCTGTGCAATATGGAAATGCATCTATCGCTACAATCTTACAATTTATCGGTCCGTTTTTTATCATCGCCTATCAAGCAGTATTTCGGCATATCCCGCCACGACGTATCGAAATAATCAGTGCTATAATTGCATTTATTGGCGTATTCACTATTGCTACTCACGGACAATTTAACCACTTAGCAATGACGCTTAGTGTTCTTATTTGGGGGTTAATATCTGCAATCGGGGTCGCAACTAATACCTTAATTCCACAAAATATTCTTCGCGAAGGACGCATTCCTTCATTAATTATTACTGGTTGGGGATTATTATTCGCTGGAATCACACTATTGCTTATCCACCCATCCCAACCGCATGTTCCAAATATTCCTTCCGTATGGCTCTACTCATTAGGAATCCTTGTTGTCGGAACTTTAATCCCCTTTCAACTTGCCAATAACTCACTAAAATATATCGATGCAACTACCTTTAGTTTAATGGATGCATTTGAACCGCTGTCAGCTACAATTGGTTCAGTATTAGTATTTCATTTACAAATGACTGGTGCTGATATTATCGGGTCAATTCTAGTTATTATTGCCGTGTTAGCAATAAACATTCGAATTCCCCAAAAAGTTAAAGAATAAATTAGCAAGACAATTGACTAAGCGAGAATGATGATTGGCACAGGAAAGGCAGATTACGTCCATACTTACCCGCGAGCCTAATAGTTATTTTCCGTAATCAAACTTTGTAACATTTAAAATCAAAAAGGCTGGTGAAAAACTAATGTCACCAACCTTTTTTCTATTTAATTATCACGAATGACAGTACCAACCTTGCCGGCAAGAGCATCATCTAAGCCATCAAGTGAAGTGATTAATGCTTCACGTTCTGGGTGTCCCTTTACAAAGGAAAGACATGCTTCAATCTTTGGTAACATACTACCAGCAGCAAATTGATCTTCATCCATATACTTATGTGCTTCGGCAACATTTAATGTCTTCAAAGCCTTTTCGTCTGGCTTGCCATAATTAATATAAACATGGTCAACAGCCGTCAAAATAATCAACTTATCAGCATCAATATTGGCAGCTAATAAGGCACTTGACCGATCTTTATCAATAACAGCTGGCACGCCTTTAAGCCCTTCATCAGTGATAACAACGGGTACACCGCCACCGCCACCAGCAATAACTAACTTATCAGCATCAATCAATGTCTTAATGCTATCAAGTTCCATAATCTTCATTGGTAGTGGTGAAGGAACTACTTGTCGATATCCTCGACCAGCATCTTCTTTAAATGTGTAACCCTTCTCTTTAGCAATTTCGTCAGCTTGTTCTTTAGAATAGAAGTCACCGACTGGCTTTGAAGGATTATTAAATGCCGGATCATCAGGGTCAACTGCAATTTGGGTAACAATCGTTGCTACACTCTTATTCATCCAACGACGATGTAATTCGTTTTCTAAACTTTGTTGTAAGTGGTAGCCAATATATCCTTGACTCATAGCACCACATTCAGGGAATGGAAAAGCTGCAGTCTTACCGTGTTCAGCCGCAAAATTCATTCCGAGGTTAATTGCACCAACTTGAGGACCGTTACCATGACTGATAACTACTTGATTCCCAGCAGCAATTAAACCAATCAATGATGAAGCAGTGTTCTTTACTAACTTTAATTGTTCTTCAGGCGACTTACCAAGAGCATTTCCACCTAAAGCAACTACTACTTTAGCCATAGTAAATGCCTCCTAATTAGTTTTGTTCACCTAATGTAGCAACCATTACCGCTTTGATAGTATGCATCCGGTTCTCAGCTTCACGGAATACAACAGAGTGATCACTTTCGAATACTTCGTCAGTAACTTCCATTTCCTTTAAGCCAAACTTCTTTTCGATTTCCTTACCAACTTCAGTATCGAGGTTGTGGAATGCTGGAAGACAGTGTTCAAATAATACGTTAGGGTTTTCAGTAGCCTTCATCACATCCATTGTTACTTGGTAAGGCTTAAGGAGGTTAATCCGCTTTTCCCACATATCATCGGATTCACCCATTGATACCCAAACATCAGCATAGATTACATCCATGCCTTTGACACCTTCTTTGATGTCATTTGTAACAATAATCTTTGCACCAGTCTTAGCTGCAATTTCATTAGCCTTATCTAAGGTTTCCTTAGTTGGTTCCAATTCCTTAGGGGTTACAACGTGGTATTCCATTCCCATTACAGCAGCACCAAGCATTAAAGCGTTAGATACGTTATCTTGACCATCACCGACAAAAGCAAACTTGATGTCTTGGTATGGCTTCTTTAATACTTCGTGAGCAGTTAAGAAGTCGGCAAGTACTTGAGTTGGGTGGTCTTCGTCAGTTAAACCATTCCAAACTGGGACACCTGAGTACTTAGCTAAAATTTCAACATTACGTTGGGAGAATCCACGATATTCAATACCATCGAACATTCCACCAAGAACACGAGCAGTATCCTTAACAGATTCTTTGTGACCGATGTGGGAACCTGATGGGCCAAGGTAAGTTACATGAGCTCCTTCATCCTTAGCACCAACTTCAAATGAACAACGCGTACGGGTAGAACTCTTTTCAAAAATCAAAGCAATGTTCTTACCTTCAAGGTTCTTGCCTTCATATCCAGCATACTTAGCCTTCTTTAAATCTTCAGCAAGATCAAGCATGTATTCCATTTCCCGAGTGTTAAAATCTGCAAGAGTTAAGAAACTACGATTACGTAAATTAAAAGCCATTTTTATTTCCTCCTAAGGTCTTAATACAGTTACTATAATAGGCGAAGGTTTCAAAATACTTCATTTTTCTTCACTAAATTTCAAGAGATTTTTGCATAAAACTTAGTTATGCATCCCTTTATTCACAATGATGTAAGCGTAAACACTACCAAATTTGTAATATAATAAGCTCATTGTATATCTTTTTCACAAATAGTAAAATAAAATTAGATTTCAAAATACTTCAAAAAACATCAGAAAAACGGTGAAAATACATGAATTTTTATATTATAGATAATGACAGCAAAATTATTCATTTATTATCCAATATTATCGAAAACGATTTCAATAATACGGTTGTTGGTACGACCTCAAATCCCCAACAGGCCTATGATGACGCCATGCGGTTAGGAATCGACATTATGTTTGTTGACTATGCAATGCCACAAATGGATGGCGTTAGTCTGATTCAAAAGATTCAAGACAGCCATCACTACCCGCACTTTATTATGACTGCCCAGGCGATTCTCCCATCAGTAAAAACAAGCGCCTACCAACATGGGATTGACTTTTTCATCGAAAAGCCCTTAAATATTGCAGAAGTTAAAACAGTTATTAAACTAGCAGCACAGAATATTAATATGTCAAACCGCCTTTTACAAGTTCTTGACCTTGTCAGCGGAGCAGCGACTAATAACAACACTGTCACAATCAGCGGAAAAAATAAAAAGAAAGAACAAGCACAGTCAATTCTACGCTTTCTTGGTATTACTGCCGGAAATGGAGCATCTGATATCACTAAGGTTATAAACATGATGATTGAACGCGAAATCAATTTTGACCAAGTCAGTTTTGAAAGGCTTTTTCAATGTGATAGCCACGGTAAGAAAATTATCTTTCAACGGATTCGACGTGATATTAAAGCTGGACTTAATAACCTTGCGCATATGTGCATGGATTATCCAGAAAATGATATTATTCTTGAATATGCAAATAACTTATATGAATACAAAAACGCCCATAATGAAATGAGCTTTATTAAAGGCGACAAAAAAAGCGGCGGTCAAGTATCCTTAAAGCACTTTTTCAATGGATTAATCCAAGAAATATAAATAAAACTCCTTGCTGGTACCATAGTTATACCAACAAGGAGTTTTTATTAATCCCAACTATTTCGTAATTTCATAATATCGTGACTAAGATCTTTAGTTTGGTCATAAATACGATGATAAATTTTGTACAATTCATCATACTTCTTTACTATTTCAGACTGCGGTTCATATGCCTTACCAAAATGAACAAATTTCTTTGCACAAGCTTGAAGTGAATCAAACCATCCCAGCCCTACTGCAGCTAACATTGCAGCACCGAGACCAGGACCTTGTTCATTAGTCAGGGACACTACCTTTTTATTAAAGATATTAGCCTGTAGTTGTAACCAGAAAGCACTTTTAGCTCCTCCCCCGATAGCAACAACCGTATCAAAATCTTGACCATGTTGATCATAAATCTTCAAGATATCACGAAAACTAAATGTGATTCCCTCAATTACCGCTCGCACAAAATCATACTTATTTTGCATACTGTCAACACCGATAAAGCTCCCCCGAACATCAGCGTCAGCGTATGGTGTCCGCTCACCGACAAGGTATGGCGTAAATATCAACCCATTAGCTCCTAATGGCCGTTCAGCTGCCTTATTAACCATTGCTGTGAAATCCTCATCTTTAACAAAAGTATGCTTAAACCAATTTAACGAATGCCCCGCAGCTAGCGTAACCCCCATTGAATAGTAAGTATCAGGAATTGCATGACATTCATATTGCAAAGCTCCATGATAATTAACATTTGCATCTGGTTCATACTTTAAGATTACGCCTGAGGTACCGATGCTGCTCATCACCATATTTGGTTTTAAGATGCCAGCTCCAACAGCTCCACAAGCATTATCACCACCGCCGCCAAAAACTTTGGTGGTGGTCTTTAATCCTGAAAACATTGCATACGAATCAGTAACCGTCCCCGCTTCATCAATTGAACGAATTAATGGTGGGCACATCGACATAGGAATGCCAAATTCATCACAGATTTCTTTACTCCAAGTATTCTTTTTAATATCAAATAAGACTGTTCCAGTTGCATCAGAATAATCAATTGCTTGTTTACCTGTCATTACATAGCGAACATAGTCTTTCGGCAACAAGAAACTTTTTGCTTTTGCCCATATTTCTGGTTCATTCTCTTTTACCCAAAGAAGTTTGGGCAGTGTAAAACCTTCTAAAGCACGATTACCAGTAATATCGATAAACTTTTCGCCCATTTTTTCTTTAATTTCTTCACATTGTTTAGTCGTTCGAGTATCATTCCATAGCATTGCTGGACGTAATACTTGCCCGTCTGCATCTAATAATACCAAACCGTGCATTTGTCCCGAAAATGAGATTCCTTTAATTTCCTCAGCTTTTAGTCCATCTCGTAAAATCAACCGATCAATTGCAATCGTCGTTCCATAAAGCCAATCGCGTGGGTCTTGTTCGCTGTAGCCAGGGTGCGGCTGGTGAAGATCATAACCATAACTTTGCTGGGCTACAATTTTACCATCATGATCCATCGCTGAAACCTTAACCGCACTTGTTCCAAGGTCGACACCAATTACATACTCATTCATCTTTTTTCATTCCCTTCTGATGTAAAAAGGGTCGGGGCAAAGTTGATTGCCTCGGCCCTTTTATTATATGACTTTTACCATCTTGCATGACTGCCTGCTAGTTTTAATTTTATGGATTGATAGGAGATGTTTACTTAGCAAGCGTTTCAATCATGTAGTGGTTAATTGTGTCCTTAATTTCTTCAAGATGGTCTGAGTGAGTAGCTGCTAACAATTCACTTTGTGGAGTATCGATAACTTTTTCTTCAAGACTAGTGAAGTTTTCGTTACCATCTTCAATACTCTTACCAAGACCTTTATCCCAAGTTGAGTAACGTTCCTTAATAATGTCATCTAAGAAGCCGTCTTCCTTCATAGCAGCAGCAACACGAAGACCAGCGGCAAAGCTATCCATTCCAACAATATGACCATAGAAGAGATCAACAGGTTTAAATGATGTTCGCCGTGGCTTAGCATCAAAGTTCAAGCCACCACGAGGTCCAATGCTACCATTTTCAATAACTTCCCACATTGCACCAGTAGTTTCGTACAAGTTTGATGGGTATTCATCAATGTCCCAACCAATTAACTTGTCTCCCTGATTAGCATCAAGTGAGCCGAGAAGACCAGCTTCACGAGCAACCCGAATTTCATGTTGGTAAGTGTGACCAGCTAAGTTTGCATGATTGCCTTCAAGGTTAAGTTTGAAATCTTTATCAAGACCGTATTCCCGCATAAAGTTGATGGTTGTTGCAGCATCAAAATCATATTGATGAGTAGTTGGTTCCTTTGGTTTTGGTTCAAGAAGCATTTGAGCATCAAAGCCAATCTCGTTGGCATAGTCCTTAGCCATATGGAAGAACTTAGCGATGTGTGATTGTTCACGCTTCATATCAGTGTTCCATAATGATTCGTAACCTTCACGACCACCCCAGAATACATAGTTCTCCGATCCAACACGCTTACCAACTTCAAGGCTGTGCTTTAATTGAGCAGCAGCATAAGCATAAATTTCGGCCGATGGAGATGTTCCTGCACCTTCCAAGAAACGAGGATTAGTAAAGAGATTTGAAGTATTCCAAAGAACTTTCATTCCAGTTGCTTTTTGATATTCAACAATCTTATCAACTACTTTATCCAAGTTCTTATTAGTTTCACGAAGCGTATCACCTTCTGGAGCTAAGTCCCGATCATGGAAACAAAGGAAGTCAACGCCAAGCTTGTTGTAGAATTCAAATGCATAATCAACTTTTGCTAAAGCACAATCCATTGGGTCACTGTACTTGTCATATGGCCGTTGTGCTGTTCCATCACCAAATGGATCAACTAAACGCTGATCAAAGGTGTGCCAATAAGCAACCGAAAAGCGGAGCCAATCTTTCATTTTCTTTCCTAAAATAACTTCTTCAGGATTGTAGTACTGATAGAACAACCCAGACTTAATACTTTTATGTGGTCCCTCATATTTAATCTTATTAATATCTTTCCATAAATCAGCCATATTTACGGCCTCCCATTCATTTAGTTTGTATAAACAACTAACTTACAATTCTTAATATATACCTTTAAAGCAGTTTTGTAAACCCTTTCTTTGATATTTGTATAAAAACAATTATTATATAGGGCCTATTTCAATTAGTAGTTTGTATGTTATATAAACAATTAAATAAAAATAAACACCAAAAATGCTTAAGCAGAAAAGCTCATCATAACTAGGTAAACCTAACTATGATGAGCTTTTGAGTGATATTTATTCAATTATTTTATTAGCACTATAAATTACTTTAGCTTTACTAAACTGCTTTTTCCCTACCAAATCTTGTAATGATAAAATTTCAAATTCATTCTCCAAGAGAAAACTAATAACATTTTCAATAGCTTCCGAATCAGCTAATTGAAAATCATGCATTAATATAATATCTCCATCCACGGCCTTTGTTATATTTAATAATACCTTCTTTTTATCATGATGATCCCAGCTCTTAGTATCTAAAGACCATATTATTGCTGGGCGAGTTAGATAAGGCAAAATGTTATTATTAATAGCTCCGAATGGTGGTCTAATTACCTCAGGAAAGTCTCCAGTAATGTTTCTGATTATCTCATCATCTTTTTTTAACTCTAATTGTACCCTGTTAGAATTGACTTTTGTTAAGTCAATATGAGAGTACGTATGATTCCCAATTGTAAAAAGTGAATTTTCAGCTTCACGTTTCAATATTTCTGGATATTTTTTCGCATGTTCTCCCCAAATCATAAATGTTGCAGGAATATTATATTTTTCTAAAACATCTAAAACATGTGGCGTAGTTGCTTCCCAAGGTCCATCATCAAAAGTTAATGCTATTTTCTTCAATATTCACATCTCTTTTTCTAGAATAACTTTTCTCCTATTTCTTCTTCGTCTGTAAATGGTCCAGCTGTCACTTTCACTCCTTCGCGATGTGTACCAAAGAAATCAGTATTAAATACAATTGCCGTACCATCAGGATTTTCATACTTCTCTTCAGGTTCAAATGCCATTTCAATAGTATCAGTTGAAATAACACCATCGGTCTTTTTAGGAAGAGCGTTGAAGAGATTAGTCTTCAGGACTAAGCCTTTATCCATTTGTTCAAGTTTTAGATATACTTCTTTATCAGAAATAATTGAGTCTTTTTCTGAATCACATGGTTGAGCCCCATTAAAGTAAACATTACCTCCTGTCCAGATTGGTAAATGATTATAATAATGGTCACTATTTGGAGCATATATCCCACAATAACCATCAAATTGTTTCTTCCATTCTTCAAACGTTGGGTATCCATCAAACGGTTTAGTACCCACTGTAAAGTTATAATCATCCCAATCATCTGGCTCATTCTTTTTAATATCAGCTAATTTTTGCATTTCCGGACGTAACTTTTGTTGTACGAAAACATTATTATAAAACTTGTTATCACCGTGTTGGATTGTCATAAAGCCCATTACTTTTGTACCGTGAATTTCATGGTAAGGAGTAAAACGGTTAGAAGGTAAATTAACCGAATTATTATCTGTTCCTCTCCCAGTAGCTGTAAAGCTTCCTGCAATTAAGTTATGCACAAAAGCAACACCTTGTGCGGCTAGTCGAACTGAACGGTCAGATAATAAAAGATTATTATCAATCAATGTAGGTCCATGGGATACCTCAATCCACATATCTTCTCCAAGACCAGATAAAATATCTCCAACATTATCCTTAGTGACCTTAAAGTCATTTGGCAAACTGTTATGATCAAATATATTTTGTGTAACTCGAGTTCCTTGCGCCTGCCAATCGAGCCATAATCCTCGAGTACAATGGTGAATGTGATTATGGCGATAAGTTACATCAATTGCTGCGTGCATTTTAATTCCACCAATTTCAGCACCTGCAAGATTTTGTCGAACATTAATATCATGAATGTCGTTATCTTCAATTAATGAGAATACACCGCCCAAATGACCAACTATTCCTGTTTGTCCACAATCGTGGATATGATTTTGCCGAATAATATGTGATCCGATATGTTCCTTATCCCAGCCATCATATGATGCTTGACAAATAACATCTCTTTCAGTTTGTGTACCATCCTTATATTTCCACTTTGACCACTTATTATCATTGTTAGGTTGAAGATATTTACCGAGAGAAATTCCTGAACATTTAGAATGGGAAATATCACATTTTTCAATGATCCATCCTTTTGACCAATGTGGTCCTACCATTCCTTCTTGATATGCTGTTGGCGGAGCCCATTGTGTTGCTGCTTTCGTTAAACCAAATCCAGACAATGTGATATAACCTATACCTTCTGCTTGTGGATAAAAGCAATTTTCACGAACGTTAATTTCAACATTTTCTTCATTAGGATTATTTCCTTGGAAATTAGCATAAATGATTGTTTCATTGTTTTTATCATCTTGTTCAGTAAACCATGTGTACACAGTGTCATCTGGATACCATGATTTCTCATTACGAATTGGTTTTTTTACTTCATCAAGCGTGTTTACTTCATACAGTGCTTTATTATTTAAATAAACTTCACCTGTGTGGGCAACAATTCGTGCGTCAAACCAGTCACCATAGACCTTAGTTGTATATGGGTTATAATTGCCAAAAATACTATTAGGGATAATTACTTTCCAAACGTTATCCTTCACCTTTTCCCAACTAGTTACACGCTCAGCTCCAGTAATAACAGCGCCTAAATTTTCAATTGATTTATAAGTAATTTGTGCATTTGCATTTCCGGCATGTTTTGGATTTACATTTTCGCGATAAACTCCAGGGGCTACTAATACTGTGTCCCCTGCCCGAGCAATATTTGCTGCTGATTGAATTGTCTTAAATGGATGCCCTTTCGTCCCATTGCCATCAATTAATGCATTTTTATCCACATATATATTCATACTAGACATCTCCTTAATTATTAGATATATATTTTACAAATGGAGTAACTGGTATACTATTTTCGTTAAACAAGCCTGCGTGGCTATAATCTTGCTGTTGATAATCTATTTCTAAATATTGTGAATCAGTCAAACGATTTGGTAATTTGATTTGTAGGGTATTATCAACAATTTTAATATCATTAAATTCTAAAGGAATACCATTTCTTTTAATCGCTAATATTGTGCTAAGCTCATTATTTTTAATTAGCTTTTTACAATTGTTAAAGGTTATCTTTAACTTTTTGTCGTTCAAAACGACACTTATTACTTTAGGAGATTCACCATTATTAAAGCTTTTGTATACTTTTGATAATGCTAATTTATAAAAACGTTCTGCTGGTAATTTTTTATTCTTAGGATGGATATCATATTTCATCCCATCATCCATTACATTGGTTAAATAAACACCAGGTAACATATCAGTAACTTCACTCTGTTTCGTACGAATTTCAGGATAGAATGTCCCATTAAAATTTCCAAACCAATCTTCAAATGGCGCTACTTGCATAATTAAAAACGGAAAATGATCATTCCATCGATTCCACCAATCTTTTATGAGTGCAGTTAATAAATGGTCATATATTCCTGCATGTTGGTCATCCGACTCTCCTTGATACCAAAGACAACCTCTAAAACGATAGCCAATAATCTTGGAAACCATTGTGTCAAAAAGTCCATGGGGCCTATTTTCAGAATTTGGGCCCAATACATAATCCACAAATAACTCATGATGATTAAAATAGGCTTGTACCAATTCATCGTGACTTACTTTACCAGCTAAAACATTATCCCAAAAAGGTTCATTTTCAGGATTATTTGCTTGAGCATTTACCATCTTAAGAAACCCTTCATATGCTTCAGGTGCTCTTGTTGCTAATATATGATGATAAGAATCAATATAAGTCTTTTTCAAAATAGGATCAGATTCAAGTGCCTGCTTTGAAGTCCATGTTGATGCTGTAGTTCCACCATAAGACATCCATACAAGACCAATCGGAATATTGCTTTTAACATTAGATAATTTAAGGCCAAAATAATAACCAATTGCTGAAAAAGTTTCAGCATTATTTTCTGTTATTGGCTCCCACGACCCTCCTGTTGCTTGGTCAGTTGAAACAACCCGTTGTGGAACTTGATAAAAACTTAGATTAGTTTCCTTGCGTATTAAAGATAAAACTTTTTGACGATTTTGTTGGTAATCTCTATCATATTTCAAATTGAAATCCATATTAGATTGGCCGGCTATAAGCCATACTTCTCCAATTTTTACGCTTAGTGTCCTTACTACCTTTCCATCTGATATAAATTTTAGCAACGAACCGTTACTAGCTTGTTGAGCTGGTAATTCAACTAAAAAATCTCCATCACTAAAAATTCCTATACTTTGTGGTTTAAGATCATCTAATTGTACTTGTAATGGCTTTTTTATATCAGTATATCCCCAAATTTTTATTGGTTTATTTTGCTGTAAAACCATTCCATCTTGAAAAATTTCAGGCAGTTTAATCATCATCTATCTTCTCCTCATAGTTATTACTTGTTTCAATTTTTATAATATCTACTGAATTATTTTTCCCATACAGATAGACTCCACATACAGTACCTAAAAATCCACCAGCCACTTCTGTGCTTAAATTTGTTGCGGAAGCAATACAATCAATCCATCTAAAGTTATCCTCAACTTTGTAAGCAAATTTTAAATATAATCCTGATTGCTTAACTTTTAGAGCTTTAATGTTATCTTTAATATCATTTATCCATAATACTTTGCTAGCATTTTTCTTCTTAGATTCAACTTTTAATTTTCGCCCGTTTTTATTTTCAATAATTGTAAAAGCAATAAAATGTTGATTGTTTTGATAATATACAATACCGAATTCTCCATTATGCTCAATTAAATTATTAAAAGTTACTGTAAAATAATTATTGGTAGAACTTTCACGAATTCCTATAAACGTTGGCGAATTTTTTCCAGTAATTGAATTATCAGATCCAATTAGCTGAAGTTTTTTGTTTCTATACCAATAATGTCTTAAATTAGGGTTCTTTATATATACAAATTTAGGATCCTCTTTGATAGACCGTACTTCATTTGGCTTTGTAGGATAATATCTAGGTTCTAAATTAATTATGTCCTTACGTTTTAAGATTCCATAACCTGGATTTAATACTGGCCAATCATTTTCCCATTTAATTTTGCCTAAAAAAGTTTCACGTCCAGTTATCACGTAACCTCCTATTTGTCTACTTGCTAAACATACAAAGTACCATTCTCCAAGCGAGGTTTCCACAAAATCAGCATGACCAACATTTTTAATAGGATAATCTACACCTAAAAAGCGATGGGTCATTATTGGATTGTTCGGACACCCCTCATAAGGTCCTTTTATATTCCTACTTCTTGCAACTGTTATTGCATGATGAAATTCTGTACCTGCCTCTGCTATCACTAAATAGTAATAGATATTGTGTTTGTATATATGAGGTCCTTCAGGCCAAGCAACATTTCGTAATGCACCACGCCATAACGGATATTTTTTACTAATGAACTGAAAACTTTTAGGATCTAACTCTGCCAAATATATTTCGTTATCCCCAAAATATTTAGAACCTGATGAGTTAGAATGGGTAGCTACAAAATAAAACTTCCCATTATCAATAAATAAACTTGGATCAATTCCATCTGCTTCTTTTATATATACAGGATCTGACCAAGGTCCCTCAGGCTTATTTGCAGTTATTATAAACATTCCACTTTTATTTTTCTTTGTTTCATGATCGGCAATAATATAAAATGTGCCATTATAATACCTAATAGTTGGAGCGTAAATTCCTTCATTATCTTCGTTACCATCTAATTTTATCTGACTATTTCTATTAATTGCGTTTCCTATTTGATGCCAATGTACTAAATCTTGGCTTTCGAAAATAGGAATTCCTGGGAAGTAAGAAAATGTTGAATTTACCAGATAAAATTTATTATTAACTGAGCATATGGATGGATCAGGATAAAAGCCTTGCAATATAGGATTTATAAGCTTTGTTTGTTTCAAAAATTACACTTCCTAGTTAATAAAATTATTTACTTGCTTTTCGTGCATCAATTTCTTGATTCATTTGATCCATCAATTTATCAGTAATTGGATACATCTGCATAACAATCATACTAATAACAATTAAAATTGATGGGATAACCGACATAATTAATCCAATTCCATTTAATGCCATAGCAGATTGAGTTGTTAATTTAGCATTAAAGCCAACAATTTGAAGAACATATCCTGGGATAACACCACCAATTGCCATACCAACTGCAACAGCAAATTGGTATATTGAGCTAATTATTCCATTTTCACGTTTACCAGTTTTCCATTCACCATAGTTAGTAATTTCTGGAACAAATGACCACATATATCCAGTTGTTACAATCATCCCTAACGATGCTAATAATTTTCCAAGCATAATCAACGTTACATTATGTGGATCACAAAGATACATGACCATTAGTCCCGCAATTAAGATGATGCTAAATGTATGCATCATACCTTTTCGACCCATCTTCTTTTTCATCCAAGGCATAAGAGGAACAATAAGGAATGAAGGCAAAGTACCTAGTACATTAAAGTATTTCAACATTTTTGGCATCCCCATATTATAAGTAACATAATATGATCCAGCCGAATTTACCATTGTCATAAATACAAATGCCAAAACCATATAAATAAAAATCAGAACAAATGGCTTGTTTACACGTGCTTGTACTAAAATATCCTTCATCTGGACTTCAGATGTTTCTTCTGACGACATGTGATAATGTTCTCGAACCGTCTTAAAACCATATAAAAGCCCAAACAATCCAAGAATAGCAAAGATTCCCATCGTCAGAGTCCAACCAATTTGTGAATTAGGTCCTGAGTAAGAACCTGAGATTGCTGTAACACAGAGCGGAACACAAAATGAAACTAAAACTCCACCAGTATTAGAAAAGAATAAACTATATGAATTTAAGACAGCAATTTCATCGCTATCACGAGTCATTGCAGCTGGTAGCGCACCATTAATACATAAACCAACATTTAACAATGAAAGACATACATATGTTGTATAAGCATAAGCAAGCTTTAATACATATGTGGTATCTGGCGTAATAAATGTAATAATTGAAAAGAATGCATATGGAATTGCTAAGTATAATAAATAACCCCTATATTTACCATATTTTGTTGTATGCTTATCAACATAAGTACCCCATAATGGATTACCAATCGCATCAACAAGTTTAACTATTAAAAACATAAAAGCTGAATCTGCTGGTTTTAATCCAAAAACATTAGTATAGAAAAACAATAAATACGTACTTACAACATTAAAAATAAGGTTAACAGCCATATTGACCATACCATAACCTGTTTTTTCACTAAAAGTTAATTTGTGTTTAGGTGCGGATGCTGTACTAACACCTAAGTCATGTTTAGGTGTAGATGATGTATTATCCATAATTTCCCTCCAAAATATCTGTTCTAAGTTTGCTTTCAAGTAAGTTAGTTTGTTATCTATACAAATTCATTGTATCCGCTTTCATAAAAATAAAATAGACCATAAGCTGACAAAAATTTGTCAATTTATGATCTATTTCAAAATTAATTATTCAAAATATCCTGTCCTATTTTTTGATTTTACCGAGCGTTTTCTAATAATTTGTTTACGAAATTCACTTGGCGAATATCCTGACCATTTCTTAAATTGTTTACTGAAGATTGAAATATTAGCTGCACCAACCATATACGCAACTTCTTCAATAGAATTACCTGAATATTCAAGAAGTCGTTGTGCTTTTTTGTACTTCTCCCGATCAATAAAGTGCAATGGAGTTGTGCCATAAACTTTCTTAAACACACGATGTCCGTACCCGCTGCTAATTCCTAATTCCTTACATAGATCGCTAAAGTTAAAAGAAGGCTTTTCATCATCATTATTAACCCGATTTTCAATAGCAATTACTAAATCACGACTAATTTGTGCTTCCTTATTTGAAAATGGTAAAGAGGAATTATGACTATACTCTTTCTTAATCAAAAGGTTAACCTGTTTTAAATATTGAAGTAATAAAATTTCAATTTCAACTTGAACATTAAAATCACTTGTATGCTTTTTATCGCGACATAAATTTATAATTTCTTTTAACATATCATAAGATACATTTGCTAACTGTGAATTTGCCGGAATTAACTTATTACTAATTAAACTAATAATCTGTGACCTTAACTGAACATCTTCAAAGTCAAAATGTAAACACATATAAGTCATTGGCGCTATTTTGCTTATATTACTATTTGTGTGCAAGGTTCCCGGTGCGATAATAATCACATCCCCAGGGCCTAAAGTTATTGAACCTTGATCACGAATAGAAGTTAGCTGTGATCCGTCAGTAACAACCATTACCTCAAATACTTGATGTTTTTGTTCAAAAAAGCTCCAACCCCCATTAACGGTATGTTTATGTCCACCAAACATATACAAGCCAGATTCAATTGTTGGAATAGATATAAAATTTTTCAACATTATTACCTCTTTCCGGCCTTGATATTTTCTTCACAAGTCTATTATCTCTCACAAAGAATTATTTTGTTAGCGTTTTCTATGATTTTATTTTGTCATTTTATGATTTTGATTGCTCAAATTTTAAACTAGAACAAATATGATTTTATTAGACAGCGCTTACAAATAATGTTAAACTTCTTATTGAAGTTAGTTATTTTATTAAACTAACTAAATACAAACAACCAACTTACAATATTTTTCACTGTCTGTATTTATAGTTAGGAGCTTCGACATGAAACATAAATTATCATCAAGTTGGATATATTTTTTTGCAGCTTTAGGCGGGTTACTCTTTGGTTATGATACTGGTTCTATTTCAGGAGCAATCCTCTTTATTGAAAAGCAATTATCATTAAATTCATGGCAACAAGGATGGGTAGTTTCAGCTGTCCTTGTCGGTGCAATCATCGGTGCAATTACAATTGGACCTTTCTCTGACCGCTTTGGACGTCGTAAATTATTGTTATTAACATCGGTTTTATTTTTCTTCGGAGCATTAGGTTCTGGATTAGCTCCTGAGTTTTGGACATTGATTTTTACACGAATTATCCTTGGACTAGCAGTTGGGGCTGCTTCCTCATTAATCCCCACTTACCTTGCAGAATTAGCACCAGTTGCTAAACGTGGTATGATGTCTGGGATGTTTCAGTTTATGATTATGTCTGGTTTACTGTTAGCTTACATTCTTAATTATTCTCTTCAGGGAATTTATACTGGTTGGCGCTGGATGTTAGGATTCGCAGCGATTCCTGCAGCAATTTTATTTATTGGTGCCCTTATCTTACCCGAATCTCCACGGTACTTGGTTCGTAATGATAAAGAGCATATTGCTCGCGAAGTTTTAATGACAATGAATAATAATGACGAGCAAGTTGTGAACGGTGATATTGCTAAAATCAAAAAACAAGCTGAAATTGTTTCTGGTGGATGGAAAGAGCTATTCGGCTTAATGGTTCGTCCTGCATTAATTGCTGCCGTCGGTTTAGCTATATTCCAACAAGTAATGGGTTGTAATACTGTTCTGTATTATGCACCGACGATTTTTACTGATGCTGGTTTCGGTGTTCATTTTGCCTTACTCTCACATATCTGGATTGGTATCTTTAATGTTATCGTTACTTTTATCGGTATCTACCTAATGAATAAAGTAAGCCGACGCAAGATGTTAATTGTTGGTGGTTGGCTCATGGGGATTACCCTCTTTATTATGTGCTGGGGATTGATGTACTCAAGCGATTCTAAATTTGCTGCTGATATTGCTGTTATTTCAATGGTTATCTATATTGCATCATTTTCTGGTACATGGGGACCAATCATGTGGACTATGATTGGTGAGATGTTCCCACTTAATATCCGTGGTCTCGGTAACTCCTTTGCCGCTGGCGTTAACTGGACAGCCAATGCAATCGTTTCAGTAACTTTCCCTCCACTACTCAGTTTCTTCGGGAAAGGTACCCTCTTTATTGGCTACGGAATCTTCTGTCTTTTAGCTATTTGGTTTGTTCACTCTAAAGTCTTTGAAACACAAGGTAAGTCTCTTGAATCAATCGAACAATGGCTGCGTGACCAAGCTACTAAAAAACAAAAGAATCCATCTTCCGAAACTGCTACCATACAAAAAGAAAATTAAACTTATAATATTTAGGGAGTGAGACAGAACTAGCTTGCTAGTTCGTTTTTCGACGCGAAGCTAGCCTTTAGGGAACCCCCGCAAGCACAAAGAGGACTCTAGTGTTCGGATTTTCCGAACGCTAGAGTCCCTTTGTGTACTGCGCTGTAGCA
>NZ_QORN01000043.1:0-26890 GCF_014830205.1 Limosilactobacillus walteri | reverse complement strand
GTACTTCTTGACGAAGAGCCACTAAAAAAGAGATTTGAGAATGTCGTGGCATATCGCCCAATATAATGACCATCTCAAATCTCTTTATTTTTTATAGTATCCAATATTTTTCGCGCGTTTTGTTCATCTTGTCTCATTTGTGCTACCAATTCCGTAGCGCCAGCAAATTTTTCTTCTCCACGAAGATAATCATGCCAGTGAACTAACACCTCTTCACCATATACCATTTGGTGAAAATCAAAGAGATAGATCTCCACCGTTAATTGGTTGCTATCGCCAAAAGTTATATTATGGCCTACACTAGCCATGCCGTTATACCAATTATTGCCTATTTTGACACTTACAGCATATACCCCAATCCCCGGAATTCGTTCTTCTTCTGGATACTCAATATTAATCGTCGGGAACCCAAGAGTCCGGCCTCGCGCTAAGCCATGAACCACTAACCCCGTTGTCTGGTAAGTATAACCTAGGGCATCATTAGCAGCTTTCACGTTGCCCTTATCAATAAGCTGACGAATTTCTCGTGAACCAATTTTTCGGGAGCTATCATTTTCTGTAAACTTAGGAACTGTTACAACTTCAAACCGATTGGCTGCATATTTAGGTAACAAATCCATTGACGCAATTTCAGCTAAGCCATAAGTATGGTCAAATCCGGCAACTACCGTTTGCGCATGAAAACCTATTAAATACTGATCAACAAACCGTTGCGGTACTAAGTTAGCAAACGCAGATGTAAAGCTTACTAGGTAAACAATATCGACCCCTAATTTCTCCAACAGCTCCAATTTTCTATTTACTGTTGATAAGTATTTAAAGCCCCCCTTATATTGACGATAAACAATCCCAGGAGCATGGTCATAGGTTAAAACAGCAAGTGGTAATCCTTTTTTTTTCGCAATTTTTCGTGCACGCGCAATCACTGCTTGATGTCCACGATGAACACCATCAAAGAAGCCCATTGCTAACACAACATCACCTGACGGAATCAATTCTTCCTTCAATGGATGGCGTATCTTAATGACCTGCACACATTCCACTCTCCTTACTTAATTGCAAACATTTTCGTCGGCTTATACATCTTATTTTTGGTGTCGAAATGATACAACGCTTTTACCTGACCATCAAATAATAACACAATTTCCTGCTCGTTTGTGTTCAGTTCGTTGGGAGAAAGCCAGCCGCCATTTTGGACTTTCTTCCATTGAGGCATTTGAATTGTTATTTGAGGATATTCCTTTAGGGCGTAGTCAAGAGGATACATATACTGTTGTAGCGTTTGCGTTGCTACTGCATCCTGAACATTAGCCAAGCTAAGCGTTTGCTCAAGTGTAAAGCCCCCGCTTTTTAGCCGGGTTAAAATACTCATAACACCAGGATATCCTAACTGTTGCGCCAACTCAACAACAAGCGTGCGAATATAAGTTCCTTTGCTGCATTCAACATTGAAACGAATTCGTTGTTGCTTATTTTTTTTATCATATTTGGAACTTAATAACTCAAACTTTTTAATTTCTACTTGTCGTTTAGGCCGTTCAACGGTTTCACCGGCACGGGCATATTCATAAAGCTTTTTCCCGTTTACTTTTACTGCAGAATACATTGGCGGAATTTGTGTAATAGCTCCGGTTAACTTCGCCATTGCTGCTTTAATTTTTTTGCTTGAAATTTCAGTTTCAACTGGTTTTTCAGCAATTTTTTCTCCATCAAGGTCCTGCGTGGTTGTTGAAAAGCCAATTAACAATTCACCTTGATATTGTTTACCAGACTGCATCAAATAATCAACTACTTTCGTTGCATTACCAATGCAGATCGGTAAAACTCCTGCAACATCCGGGTCAAGTGTGCCAGAATGACCAATTTTCCTTGTTTTTAAAATTTGGCGTAAACGACTAACGCAAGCAAAACTTGTCATTCCGCGTTCTTTATATAAAGGAAGTATTCCATCCATTCGTTAATCCTCCAAAAAAGCTGGGAAGAAAATATTAATCCTTCACCAGCTTTTTTACTAATTATTTTCTTTTTTGTGTAAATCGTTAATGAGCTGATCAATTCGACTTCCGTAAGCAACTGATGGGTCTCTTACAAATTTAATTTCTGGAGTCTTAAAAATATTAAGACGGGCGCCTAATTCACTACGAATTAGACCAGTTGCTTTATCCAATCCTGCTTGTGCTTTTTCAGCATCTGATGCTAGGTCAGATAAAATACTATAGTAAATTGTTGCCTGCTGGAGATCACCAGTAACATCTACGCCTGTAATGGTAACATTTTGTACTCGAGGGTCACGTACCCGCTTCAACAAAATCTCATCAACATCTTTTTGTATCTCTTGAGCTAGACGATCTACTCGATATTGTTTACTTGGCATTTTTATCTCTCCTCAGCTTTACTTAACTGGAACTTCTTTCATCTTGTAAGCTTCAATAACATCCATTTCCTTAATGTCGTTGTAATTTTCAATTGTTAAACCACACTCATACCCTTGTTTAACTTCTTTGACATCATCTTTGAAACGCTTAAGACTACCTAATTCACCTTCATAAATAACAACACCGTCACGAACTAAGCGTACCTTAGCATCGCGGGTAATTTTACCGGAAATAACCATTCCTCCCGCAATAGTACCAATTTTAGAAGCCTTATAGATTTGACGAACTTCAACTTGACCAATCGTTTCTTCTTTATAAACAGGTTCAAGCATCCCTTTCATCGCATCTTCAACTTCTTCAATAGCATCGTAAATAACCCGGTGAAGACGGATATCAATACTATTAGAATCAGCTAATGTCTTAGCTACTGCGGTTGGACGAACATTAAAACCAATGATAACAGCATTTGAAGCCTCGGCTAAAGTAACATCACTTTGATTAATTGCACCAACGGCTTGATGAATAATATCTACTCTAACGCCATCAACTTTAATTTTTTGCAAACTTTGACTTAAGGCCTCAACTGAACCCTGAACATCGGCTTTAATAATGATTGGAAGAGTCTTCATTTGCCCCTTCTTCATTGTGGCAAATAAATTATCTAATGTCACGTGAGAAGTCTTTTGCCGTTCCTTATCCATTGCTCGTTTTGCCCGTTCTTCACCAGCCGCACGAGCAGTCTTTTCATCATCAAAGACGACAAACCGATCTCCCGCTTCTGGGACTTCATTTAACCCAGTAATTTCAACTGGTGTAGATGGAGTTGCTTCCTTAATTCGACGACCATTTTCGTTAGTCATTGTCCGAACACGACCAAAAGTATTACCGACAACAATTGGATCTCCAACATGAAGTGTACCTTGTTGAACAAGGATGGTAGCAACTGAGCCCCGACCTTGATCGAGTCGTGCTTCAACAACCGAGCCCGCCGCATTTTGGTCTGGATTAGCTTTTAATTCCATCATTTCCGCTTGCAGTAAAATCATATCTAGCAATTCATCAATATTCTTACCGAACTTAGCAGAAATCTTAACAAAGATGGTGTCACCACCCCAGTCTTCTGGAATCAAATTATATTTTGATAATTCTTCTGTTACTCGGTCTGGGTTGGCACCTGGTTTATCAATTTTATTAACCGCTACAATAATAGGCGTATTGGCCGCTTGTGCGTGGTGAATAGCCTCAATAGTTTGTGGCATCACACCATCATCAGCTGCAACAACTAAAACTGTAATATCAGTAATGTTAGCTCCCCGGGCACGCATTTCAGTAAAGGCTGCGTGTCCTGGTGTATCAAGGAACGTAATCAAATGGTCATTATAATGTACTTGGTAGGCACCAATTTCTTGAGTAATCCCCCCTGCCTCATGTTCAGTAACATGAGAATGACGTAGTTTATCAAGCAAAGTGGTCTTACCATGGTCAACGTGTCCCATTACAGTAACAACTGCCGGACGTGAAACTTGATTTTCAGTATTATTTTGCTCATCTTCAAACATCTTATCAATGTCTGAAACGTCAACTTGGACTTTTTCTTTTGCTTCAATGCCATAATCCGTCGCTAATAATTCAATAGTATCTTTATCCAACGACTGATTTTGGTTAATCATTACACCAAGCATAAATAGTTTTTTGACAATTTCTGCTGGGGAACGGTGAAGGATCTTTCCAAGGTCTTGTGCATTCATCCCATCAGTATATTCAAGCACTTCTGGAAGCGGCTTGTCCTTACGTTGAGTTGGTTGCTTATGAGTAACTTCTCTTAAGCGCTTATTCTTATTATGTTTCTTGTTTTTCTTATTTTTCTTATTGAAGCGCTTACCATTATTATTTAAGCTACCGCCAAAACGACCATTGTTATTATTATGACGTTGGTTGTTGTCCTTTGTTTCATTGCCGCCTTGATTGCTCTTTTTATGCGGCTGTTCATTTTGTGCTTTTTCATGATGCTGAGCATTATTTTGAGCATGATGATTATTGTTGCCTTGCTTTTTATTTGCACTATGTTGAACATGCTTTGGTGATTGTTGGTGATTGTTGGTTGTTTGTTCACCCTTTACAAGCTTACGTAATTGTTGTGCTTGGTCTGGAGTGACAGAAGACATGTGACTTTTAACTTCCATACCTTGCCGATTGGCCACATTAACCAGGTCCTTGCTAGGCATTTTTAATTCCTTAGCTAATTCATAAATTCGTTCTTTGGCCATATGCTCACGCTCCTTATTCCATTGTTAATAGTTCCTCAAACTTTCTTGCAAAACCTGATTGCATCACACAAAAAACGGTTCGTGATTGTCCCGTTGCCTGACTGAGCTGGCTCTTAGTAAATAATGTTGAAAAGGGGACTTTGTAAAATTTACATTTATCACTGATCTTTTTACTACTAGCCTTTCCAGCATCTGAAGCTAAGAACACAAACTTTGCCTTTTGAGTTTGAATTTTCTTTAAGACGATTTCTTCACCACTTTGAAGCTGGCCCGCCCGGCGGGTAATTCCAAGGAGGTTGAGAATCTTTTGTTCATTATTTATCATTGCCAAATAATTCTTGCCGTGCCTGTAAGTGGTCAGCATACTTGATCAATTCATCGTAAAACGTGTCCTCTAATTGAACATGAAAGGCTTTCTCAAAAGTTTTTTCTTTCTTAGCACGTTTTGCAATATCAACATCAACAGCAATATATGCCCCTCGACCAGGCTTTTTTCCGGTTGGATCTAAGGAAACCTGATCTTCCTTATTCTTTACTACCCGAATTAACTGTCGCTTTGGCATCATTTCACCGGTAACTATATCTTTACGCATCGGTATTTTTCTCTTTTTCATCATTTCACCCCGCTGCCTTATAACTAGTTATTAGTCTTCACTCTCATCAATATCTTGAGTTTCTTCTAAATCAATTGCTGAATCTTCTGTTTCTTGATTTTCCATTTCGGAAGCAGACTTAATATCGATCTTGTACTTAGTTAACCGTGCTGCTAACCGTGCATTTTGTCCGCGCTTACCAATAGCTAAAGAAAGTTGATTATCTGGCACTACTACCGTACATGAACGTTCAGTTTGTTCTTCAGTTGCTGTATCTTCGTCAGTATCAACACCCTCGTTTTCACTAGTTGGCTTGTCATCATTAAAGATAACATCTAACACTTCTGCTGGATTTAGAGCATTAGCAATAAACTTAGCCGGATCTTTAACGTATTCCACAATATCCATGTTTTCGCCATCAAGTTCATTAACAATCGCTTGAACACGAGAACCACGTGGGCCAACACAAGTTCCTACAGGATCAACGTTTGGATCATTAGAATATACTGCTACTTTGGCACGATCACCAGCTTCACGGGCAATATTTTCAATTAAAACTGTTCCGTCTTTGATTTCCGGAACTTCCCGTTCAAATAACCGTTTCAGTAATTCTGGAGCAGTCCGACTAACAAAAATTTGGGGACCCCGCCGATCATCATTGACCTTAGATACGTATACTTGAATCCGGTCATGGACGTGGTAATGTTCATTCGGCATTTTATCTCGGAATCCCATTGCCCCTTCAACTCCATCACCTAAGTCAACATATGTAAAGCGCTTATCTTCACGGGATACTTCCCCCGTAATAATTTCATTTTCATATGTCTTATATTTATCGTAAACAATCTTTCGTTCTTCTTCACGGAGTCGTTGCATTACAACTTGCTTAGCTGTTTGTGCCGCAATCCGTCCGAAGTCGCGTGGTGTTACTTCTTCCCGGATTTCATCACCAATATCATAACCTTGACCATGAGGAAGTTTTCGGGCATCAGCTAAACTCATAAATTCATTGCTATCAGCTGCAACTGCTTCCTCATCGTCCGTAATAGTTTTAACAGCATATACCTTGATATTGCCAGTCAATGAATTAAATTCAACTTCAACATTTTTATCACCATAATTTTGCTTATATGCTGATTCCAATGCCTGTTCAAGTGCTTCAATGACAACTTCCTTTTTAATACCCTTTTCTTTTTCAAGATAATTGAGGGCGCCAATCATTTCGGTATTAATTTTTGGCTTACTCACCTTGTAACACTCCTTTTATATTAAAATTTAATCGCTAATCGGGCCTGCGCGATCTTATTACGATCAATCGATACTTGCCGATGACGAGTCTTATCTAGGTAGTCCAACGTAATTTCTTTTTCAGATAATTGTGTTAGTGTACCTTCGTATACTTTTTGACCATTAATCTGTTGGTAAAGAGAAACATGAATATAATGATCAATAGCGCGTTGATAATCCTCTTCCTTCTTTAACGGCCGCTCTGCTCCAGGCGAGGAAACCTCTAAAAAGTAGGCCTGCGGAATCGGATCCGGCTCAACATTATCTAATGCCTCACTCAATTCATCGCTAACGATAGCACAGTCTTCAATTGTAATTCCGCCGTCCTTGTCAATATAAACGCGGAGGTACCAGCTCTTACCTTCTTTTACAAATTCTAAATCGTATAAGTAAAAACCATGGTCCTGTAAAATTGGCGTTACAAGATCTGTAACAGTCTCAACAACACTGCTCAAACGTGTCACCTCCATTATCTGCAATAAAAAGAGCGAGCATCACTGCTCACTCCCACGAGTTATTTACCATAAATAATTGTAACATGTATGCTGATTACTAGCAAGTAATGACCTTAAACTAGCTAATTTATTATGCCTTAAAATAAGCTAAGTTGATTTTCATCCGGCAATTTATCCAGCACATGATTATCGGTCAGAAAATCAATAAGCGTTTGTGATACCTTTCCCCGTTCAGCTAAATCTTCTTTTGATAAGAATGGTCGTTCCTCACGGGCGGCAACAATCTGCTTAGCAACATTTAATCCCAAACCAGGAACCGCACGAAATGGAGCAATTAATGCGTCGCCATCGATTAGCCAATTAGAGGCATCAGATTTTTCAATATCGACCATCTTAAACTTAAAGCCCCGTTCCAGCATCTCATTTGCCAATTCAAGAATCGTTAGTAAGTTCTTTTCCTTTGCACTTGCGTCATTACCTTTATCATTAATTTCCTTCATCCGTTGTTTTACGGCATCTTTTCCATGAGACATTGCAACAACGTCGAAATCATCAGCACGGACAGAGAAAAATGCGCAATAATAAACCAGTGGGAAATAAACTTTGAAATAGGCAATCCGCAGGGCCATTAAAACGTAGGCTGCCGCGTGTGCACGTGGGAACATATACTTAATCTTCAAGCAAGAATCCATATACCACTGTGGTACGTTTGCTTCATGCATCTTTTTCTGCCAGTCTTCTGGAATCCCGCGTCCCTTTCGCACATGTTCCATAATTTGAAATGAAATTTCCGAATCTAGCCCATAGTGGATCAAGTCGGTCATAATGTTATCACGACATCCAATAACGTTTGCAATTGTCGCAATTCCTTGTTTAATCAATTCTTGAGCATTGTCCAACCACACACCAGTACCATGAGATAGCCCCGAGATCTGGAGTAACTGCGAATAATTCTTCGGATGAGTATCTTCTAGCATCCCGCGAACAAAGCGGGTACCGAATTCCGGCAACCCTAAAGTTCCAGTTTTACTTTGTATTTGCTCTTCGGTTACACCGAGAACTTTAGGACTAGAGAAGAGTGCCATCACTCCGGGATCGTCCATCGGAATTGACTGTGGATCAATTCCCGAAAGGTCTTGAAGGGCACGAATCATTGTCGGATCATCATGGCCTAAAATATCCATCTTGAGAATATTATCGTGAATAGAGTGGAAATCAAAGTGCGTCGTTTCCCAAGCGGCAGTTTGGTCATCGGCAGGATACTGAACTGGGGTAAAATCATAGATATCCATATCATCTGGAACAATTATGATCCCCGCTGGGTGCTGCCCAGTTGTCCGCTTTACACCTGTGGCTCCTTTGGCTAAACGATCTTCCTCTGCTTTTCGAAACTCTTTCTCAGTGTCGCGCTCATAAGCTTTCACATACCCATAAGCAGTTTTATCTGCAACAGTACCAATTGTTCCGGCCCTGAATACATTTTTCTCGCCAAAAAGAACTTTCATATAGTTATGGGCAATTGGTTGATAATCACCAGAAAAGTTCAAATCAATATCCGGCACCTTATTTCCCTTAAAGCCAAGGAAAGTTTGAAACGGAATATCATGACCATCTTTAACCATTAAAGTACCACACTTAGGACATTTCTTATCGGGTAAATCAAATCCTGAACTATATTCACCTTGTGTATAAAAATGACTATATTGACAATTAGGACATCGGTAATGAGGTGGTAATGGATTAACTTCTGTGATTCCTGAAAGCGTAGCAACAACACTTGAACCAACAGATCCCCGTGAACCAACTAAATAACCGTCTTTATTTGATTTGGCAACTAAACGTTGAGCTATTAAGTAATGGACAGAGAAACCATTTTTAACAATACTATTCAGCTCCAGCTCAATTCGATCTTTAACTAATTGCGGTAAAGGATTCCCATACCATTTTCGCGCAGTATTCCAGGTCCGATCTTGGATTTCCTGTTCGGCCCCCTTCATGTGTGGAGGGTATAGCTTATCTTTTACCGGTCGAATATCACCTATTTCGTTTGCAACTTTATTACTGTTTTCTACTACTATTTCATGGGCTTTTTCTGCGCCAAGAAAGGCAAACTCATTTAACATTTCATCAGTTGTCCGAAAATGCACATCTGGTCGCTCGGTTCGATTTAGGGGATTTGCTCCTCCTTGAGAGTTAATCAAAATTTTACGATAAATTCCATCGTGCGGATCAAGGTAATGAACATCTCCTGTTGCCACTACCGGCTTTTCAAGTTCATCCCCTAATTTAACCATGTTCTTCAAAATATCTTCAAGGTGAGATTCATCAGCAATTACATGTTGTTCTAGTAATGGAGCATAATTAGGCTTAGGTTGAACTTCTATAAAGTCATAATAGCGAGCCTTTTCCATTGCTTGTGGATAACCCTTTTCCATCATAGCAGTAAATACTTCTCCCGAGGAGCAAGCGGTTCCTAACAATAGACCTTCCCGATACTTTGTGAGGACTGTCCGTGGAATCCGCGGAACCCGATAGAAATACTCGACGTTTGATAATGACACTAGCTTAAATAAATTTTTTAGTCCCGCTTGTGTTTGCGCAAAAATTGTAACATGGAATGGCCGGGCATGCCGATATGCGTTGTTTTCCTCCATGTGCTTATTGAGATCATCAACATACTTGATATCATAACGTGCTTCGGCATCCTTTAAGAACTTATAGAGTAAATGTCCAGTTGCTTCAGAATCGTAGTTAGCTCGGTGGTGGTGTTCCAATGCAACCTTAAACTTTTTACTAAGAGTATTTAAACGGTAACCACGCATGTCAGGATATAGGAAACGGGCCAAAGGAAGTGTATCAATAACCGGTTCGGCAATTTTGCCCATCTTATGGCGCTCATATCCCGTATTCATAAATCCCATATCAAATGAGACATTATGTCCTGCAATAATACAGCCATTACAAAAATCCTTAAACATTTGAAAAACTTCTTCTTCTGTTTTGGATCCTTGTACCATTTCTGTTGTGATACTGGTTAAGTTAGTCGTCTGTTCCGAAAGTGGGAAACCAGGATCAATGAATTCGTCAAATCGTTCCAGAACATTACCATCCTGCATTTTAACCGCCGAGAGCTCAATTACTTTGTCATAGATTGCTGACAAACCGGTTGTTTCAACGTCAAAGATTACATAAGTTTGATGAGCAAGTAGTTGGTGATTTTCGTTATATACTAACGGGATACCATCATCAACAACATTGGCCTCCATTCCATATAACATTTTAATTCCCGTTTTTTGAGCAACACTAAATGCCTCTGGAAACGCTTGAACATTACCATGATCTGTCACTGCAATCGCTGAATGCCCCCATTTATGAGCTCGCGTTGCAAGTTCAGTAATTGAATTAGTTGCATCCATCTGACTCATTGTCGTATGAGTATGAAGTTCTACCCGCTTGTCACCTTCTGCCGCCTTATCTTGACGTTCAGTATGGCTGATTTGATTAACATCATAAGCGGTTATTACTAGATCGCGCATCCAAGTATCCTCTTGAACCGGACCACGAACCCTTAGCCACATTCCAGCTTTGATATTAGCAAATTGGGCTTCTTCATCACTATTCCGCGAAAATTTCTTAACCGCAAATGATGAAGTATAATCAGTCATTTCAAAGGTTAATAACTGTCGCCCCGACCGCAATTCGCGGATTTCGGCGTTAAATACATAACCTTCAACTACTACTGACCGTTCTTCGCCTTTTATATCTTGCATTTGGGTAGTATTTTGCTTACTGTCAATTACTCTTCCTAATTGAACTGGACCATCAGCTGGGGCTACGGGAGCGTTTTTCTTTTTTGCTGCCGCTTTTGCTTCATTCTTTTTTATTCGTGCGGCAGCCTTAGCGGCTAACGCAGCATCTGCTTTCTCGTGCTTAGCCTTAAGCTCCTTAATTTTAGCCTGTGAAGCAGATTGATCAACAAATGGATGAATCCGAAATTTTGGAAAACCAAGTTCTTGATAGGAACTTTCAATCGTATCTAAGGCTTTTTGTGCTAAAAGGTCTTTAATAACCTCATTTTCGACTACTAATGTTACTCGACCGTCTTTAACCTCAGGAGAGGTCTGTAAACATACTTGTTGCAACATCGGTGAATCGCTAATTGAATGATTAATAACGTATTGCCAATAGTTAGCAATTTGCGCTTCATCAATCGCTGTCATTGGTGTGCTAATTTTAACACTTACCTTAGCAATATCCTTAAAACCTATTTCTAAGCTTTGAACAAACTGTGAAAAAAGGTCATATGGTAAAGCCTTATTAAAAATAAGATGAAATTCCCAATATCGTGATTGTTTATGAACAACAACGGATTGAACTGCTGCGTTCTTAAATGCTGAATTGTCTTTTTCCGGAAAGTGAATTTGCTCTAATAATTTTCCAAATAATTCTTGGCGATTTAATCCCACGCTCTAATCCTCCTACTTAAAAATGTGGTGCGAAAACGTTTTTTATGACAACATCGCAACCACATTAATTAAATTACTTATTCTCTTCGTTTAATTGTTTAAGCAAAATACCAATTGTATTAACTAGCTCTTCTTGCTTTACTTCAACAGTTTCACCAGTTTTTCTAATTTTAATTTCTACAATACCATCTTGTGCCTTCTTACCAACAGTTACTCGGATTGGAATACCAATCAAATCAGAATCGGCAAATTTTACACCAGCCCGTTCTTTACGATCATCAACTAAAACTTCATATCCAGCATCGACTAATTGTTGATCAATTTTCTCTGCCATTTCCATTTGTTCTTTATTTTTAGCATTAACTGGAATGACATGAATATCAAACGGTGCAATGCTATCCGGCCAAACTAATCCATTTTCATCTGCATTTTGTTCTGCAACTGCAGAAAGCAGCCGAGTAACTCCAATACCATAGCTTCCCATAATAACATCGGTTAAACGACCATTGTTGTCAAGAACCTGTGCGCCCAGTTTGCTTGAATAGTGCGTGCCGAGTTTGAAAATATGACCAATTTCAATTCCAGCCGTAAACTTTAGCGGCTTACCATCAGGCGCAATTTCGCCTTCTTGGACATTACGAAAATCACCAAATTCATCAACACGGAAGTCACGATCAATATTAGCATTGATATAGTGGTAACCATCTTCATTAGCCCCACAAGCCATGTTAACTAAAACCTTAACATAATTATCTGCCAGAATTTTAACCTCTGGTCCAACACCTACTGGTCCAAGTGAACCAGGGTGAGCATTAAGGTATTTTTCAGCATCCTCTTCACTAGCTAATTCAAGATCTTCACAATCAAGAGCATTCGTTACTTTTGATTCATTAACTTCATCGTTGCCACGCATCAATACCAATACTGGCTGATATTCATCTTCGCTCATTTTAGCAATGTATAGCATCGACTTGATTACTTGGTTAGGATCTATATTTAGACTTTCAGCTGCCTCATCAACTGTGTGAGCTCCAGGAGTTGCTTTCTTTTCTAATGGCGCTGGGTCATCTGTTTGTTGAACCCCAGTAAATTTACTTACTGCCTTTTCTAGGTTAGCTGCATAGTCACCATCAGTATAAGCAATGACATCCTCTCCTACTTCAGCAGGGGCAGAAAATTCTTGCGAGTTCTTTCCCCCCATTGTTCCAGAGTCAGCAAGGATAACTTTATAATTTAATCCCACTCGATCGAAAATATTCCGATATGCAGCAGCTTGCTTATCGTAAGCATCATCTAATCCTTCTTGGTCAGCAGAAAATGAATATCCATCAAGCATTTCAAATTCTTTTCCTCGGAGAATACCATATCGTGGCCGATCTTCATCCCGAAACTTATCTTGCAATTGATATACAACTAATGGAAGTTTCTTATATGATTTGATACTGTCACGAATAACCTCTGTAAAGGTTTCTTCATGAGTAGGTCCTAAAATAAAATCACGATCACGACGATCTTTTAGTTTAAATAAATTATCTCCATAACTTTCATATCGCCCTGATTCTTTCCATAAGTCTGCTGGAAGCAACCCAGGCATAAGCATTTCAACTGCTCCAGCTTTATCCATTTCATCGCGGATGATATTTTCTACTTTACGGATAACCCGATATGCTAGCGGAAGGTATGACCATACTCCTGCTGAAACCTGATAAATATAACCTGCACGAATCATCATTTTATGACTTAAGGCTTCAGCATCACTTGGTGCCTCTTTTTGTGTTGGTATTAAGACTTTTGACTGCTTCATAAAAATATTACTCCTTTATAATTACCGAATAAAATATCGTTGAATATCGTTCCATGTTACTAGAACCATTAATGTTAATAAGATTAGAAAACCAATCATCGTAACAATTCCCTCAGCCTTTTCTGGAATAGGGCGGCGAATAATTGCTTCGATGATGTTTAGCAAAAGCTTCCCCCCATCCAATGCTGGGATTGGTAATAAGTTAACAATTCCCAAGTTAATGGAAAGCAATGCTAAGAAGTTTAGGACGCCATTAATTCCCAATGAAGTTGCTTGAGATGTACCGGCATAAATAGCAACTGGTCCACCAAGGTCATTCAAACTAAATCCATGGGTAACCATATGTCCTAGAACACTAAAAATTAATGTGCCTGCTTGAATAAATTGTTGCCAACCAAATTTCAACCGAGCTGCAAGGTTAGTTTCCTGTTTCTCAATAATTCCTATTTGTCCTACTTTTTGGTGACCACGTTCAACTGTTTTAGGTGTCAAGTTAGTGTGGTGAGTCTGATGACCACGCTGGTATGTAATTGCTACTTCCTTGCCAGGCTTACTAGAGATGCTTGTAGAAAGATCAGTCCAGTTTCTTATTCTTTTACCATCAACTTTTGTAATTCGATCCCCGGAGCTTAATCCTGCTCTTGCTGCTACCGAGCCGGCATTAACATGTCCTAATTGATTACTATTAGTAGGGACACCGGTTAAAGTAAAACCAAGAATAATAAATACTACCAATGATAGGATAAAGTTATTCATTGGACCAGCAAAGTTAGTCATCATTCGAGCTGGTAAACTTGCAGAACGAAATTGCACATCTCGTGGCGCAATTTGTACCTCTGTCCCATCTCGTTCAATAATCATCGCATCATGATCTACGCTATAAACCTTTAACTGGTCTTCATCACCATTAACGTAACCTTTAATCCAAAGACCATCTTCTAAGTCGCAAGCAACCAATTGAAGAGGTATCCCTTGGAATAAAGTTGTTTTATCACTGGCGTTAATACTAGTAACTTTATCTTGATCATTCAATTGAATTGTTAATGGTGTCCCTGGCTTTAATTCATCTTGGTCTTCATCATCAGCGCCAGCTAACCGAACATAACCACCTAAGGGTAGAATCCGAATGGTGTAAGTTGTACCATTTTTTCGCTTCCACCAGATTTTTGGTCCCATACCAATTGAAAATTCACGAACCAAAATACCTGCCCGCTTGGCAAAGTAATAATGACCATATTCATGAACAAGGACAAGGATTCCAAAAACAATAATAAATGTAATAATTGTTATTATCAAAAAATCTCTTCCTTACATATGATTAAATGATCCCTAATAAATGGAGCATTGGCATAACGATTAACATACTGTCAAAGCGGTCTAAAATTCCCCCGTGCCCCGGAAGAATCTTACCAGAATCTTTTACCCCGTAGTAACGTTTTAAGGATGATTCAATCAAGTCACCGAATTGACCAAAAATTGAAAGAATTAAAGTAACAAATAGCATTGTTACCCAGCCAGCCCCCACAGGGATAAAGTAACAGTATATTGCTAAAATTACAACCGCTGCAACCGTTCCGCCAATTGATCCTTCCCATGTTTTATTTGGACTAATTTTAGGAGCTAATTTATTTTTTCCAATTTGACGCCCAATAAGATAAGCACCGCTATCGGTGATCCATACGATTAACATTCCGTACAGTAAAGTTTGAAAATTTATTCCTCGAGCTGCAATGAAATAGTGAAAACCGATTCCGATATAAAGCATTGCTAAGGTTAATACACCAGCATCGTCAAAAGTAAAACGCTGCTTACGAATAACCGTATGTAAGAGTAGCAAAACAACTAAAATATAAAAACCAAACCACCGTGTTGCAACGCTTGGCAAGAAATCAAGCCAACTATCAGGTAATATCAATAAGGCAACCCCTAAATAACTGACTAATGCTTCAAAAGAAATTACAAACATCTTTTTCATTACCAGTATTTCAGACATTGCAACAATCCCTAACGCAACGGCCGCGATTGTGAGTGGCCAGTGACCATATACAATAAGCGGTATAAAAATTGCAAGTGCAATTACCGCAGTCGTAATTCTTGTTTTCAAAACAGTATCCCCTTAATTTTATTGATTTTTTAAACCGCCGAACCGACGATGCCGACTTTGGAATAAGCTAATCGCATTTTCCAACGATTCTCCATCAAAATCCGGCCAATGTTCTGGTACAAATTCCAACTCGCTATAAGCTATTTGCCATAACATAAAATTGCTAATTCGTTCTTCACCGCTAGTTCTAATTAGCAAATCAGGATCTGCAAACTCACCTAGTTGCTCTGACATAAGGTGGTTGCTTATTGTGTTTTCATCGATGTCACCAACATCAATCTTCCCAGTCTTTACTTCTGTCGCAATTTGTTTTGCTGCTCGAGTAATTTCATCACGACTTCCATAGTTTAGGGCGAAATTAAGAATCATACCGTTACAATCAGCTGTGTCTTCCATCGCATTTTGTACGGCTTTTTGTGTTGATTCTGGTAACTTTGTAATGTCACCCATTACTGTTACTTTAACATTATGCTTTATTAAATCTGGAACAAAAGTTGAAAAGAAACGAACAGGTAATTGCATTAGGTAGCTCACCTCTGAAGAAGGACGTTTCCAGTTTTCTGTCGAAAATGCATATAATGACAGAACCTTTACTCCTAATTCACTAGCAGCAATTGTAACTTTTTTTACTGTTTGCATTCCTTGTTTATGACCTGCAACTCGCGGAAGATGTCGTTTTTGCGCCCACCGTCCATTGCCGTCCATAATAATTGCAATATGATTTGGAATTCTTTCCATATCAATTTGCTGATTAGTCTTATCATCTTTACTTTTAGAAAACACTAATCGTTCCTCCATTTTATCAGTACTTAGGATTGGCCAACGAAAATGCCTTTTGTACACTATCGCTGATAATACAAACCCTGCCAATTAATTATAGCCTTTATTATACCAGAGGCAAAATTCATTTTGTTAATCTGCTGCAATTTGTTACATAGTTTTAGTATAACTCTTACAGCCATAAAATTAGACAAAATAAAAGGGTGTGGACACATATTAGGTTCACAACCCTTTAGAGAAACTAGCCTTCCATTAATTCCTTTTCCTTTGCATTTGCAATTTCTTCAAGATTCTTAATGCCAGCATCAGTCTCATTTTGGACCTTCTTTTCTAAATCGTGGAATTCATCATCATTGAAGTCACCATTCTTATTCCCTTTCTTCAGGTCATCCATCGCTTCACGACGAACATTTCGAACCGCAACTTTAGCTTTTTCCAATTCCGCCTTAACATCCTTAACCAATTCCTTACGCCGGTCTTCTGTTAATTGAGGAATAATCAAGCGAATAGAACTTCCGTCATTTTGGGGCGTTAAACCAAGATTGGAAGCATAGATTGACTTTTCAATTTCCTCAAGGACGCTCTCATCGTAAGGTGTAATTAAAAGTTGCCGTGCTTCAGGAATGGTAATTGAAGCAACTTGATTTAATGGAGTTGGTGCTCCGTAGTATTCAACTTTTACAGAATTCAATAGGCTAGCATTAGCTTGGCCTGCACGAATATCAGCCAATGTACGTTGTAATGCGTCACCTGACTTAGCCATTTTTTGCTTGGCATCGTTTAAAATTTCTTTTCCTGTAGCCATATTATTAATCTCCCTCAATTGTAGTTCCAACTTCTTCACCAGTTACTACTTTCATGATATTACCTGGTGTATTTAAATTAAAGACCACTAATGGAATGTGGTTATCCATCGACAATGAACTAGCTGTTGTATCCATAACATGCAAATTCTTTTCGATAATATCCATATGAGTTAAGTGATCAAACTTGGTAGCATCCTTAACCTTATTTGGATCCGCAGAGTAGACACCATCAACTCCATTTTTACCCATCAAGATTGCGTCAGCATTAATTTCAGCAGCTCTTAACGCAGCTGTTGTATCCGTTGAGAAGTAAGGACTTCCTGTACCACCAGCAAAGATAACAATTCGATCTTTTTCTAAATGGCGAATTGCTTTTCGACGAATGTAAGGCTCTGCGATTTGCCGCATTTCAATTGATGTTTGTACCCGTGTTGGAACACCAATTGATTCAAGTGCATCCTGTAACGATAAGGCATTCATAATTGTAGCTAACATACCAATATAATCGGCTTGTGCACGCTCCATACCTAATTCGGCTCCAGTAACACCACGCCACATGTTACCACCACCAACAACAATCGCGATTTGTACACCTAAATCATGGACTTCCTTTAATTCTTTCGCAACATCCTTTAAAACTGGCGGATTAATCCCGAAGCCTTTATCTCCAGCTAATGCTTCACCACTGAGCTTTAAAATAACACGCTTGTATTTAATGTCTGACATGCGATATCCTCCTTGAATTTGCAAGCTAATTTTTAAAAAAGGACGCACTACATTGAGTACGTCCCCCTAATGACCGAACGCTTAGTTCATTTGGTCCTTAACTTCTTGAGCAAAGTCATCTTGCTTTTTTTCGATTCCTTCACCAACTTCGTAACGAATGAAGGACTTCAACTTACCATTCTTGCTTGAAACATATTGTTCAACAGTTTGGTCTGAATCCTTAACGAAGTCTTGATCAGCTAAGCAAATTTGTGAAAGGAATTTATTTAAACGACCTTCAACAATCTTATCAACGATTTTCTCAGGCTTACCTTCGTTTAAAGTTTCTTCTCTAAATACAGAACGTTCATGGTCAAGACGTTCTTGAGAAACATCATCACGAGTCATGAATTCAGGGTTGATAGCGGCAACATGCATAGCAACGTCCTTAGCAGTAGCTTCATCAGCACCTTCTAAGACAACTAATGCAGCAATTTGGCCACCTTGGTGTAAGTAGGCACCAAAGTTATCACTATCATCCTTTTCAACTACAGTAAACCGACGAAGACTAACTTTTTCACCAGTCTTTTGTGTTGTACTGATAATGTCATCATTCAATGTACCATTTTCAGTCTTAATAGCTAGTGCTTCTTCAACATTAGCAGGCTTATTTTCGCTAATTAATTTAGTAACCTTATTTAATAATTCTTTGAAAGGTTCACTAGCAGCAACAAAATCAGTTTCTGAGTTTAATTCAACGATTGCAGCTGTATTACCATTAACAGCAATATCAGCTAAACCTTCAGCTGCAACACGATCACTCTTCTTGGCTGCCTTTGCAATTCCCTTTTCGCGAAGGTAATCCATCGCTTTATCCATGTCGCCGTCACTAGCAACTAATGCCTTTTTAGCATCCATGATCCCGGCACCGGACTTTTTACGTAATTGCATAACTTGAGCAGCTTTAATTTCAGCCATGATGAAATCTCTCCTTTATATTTAATTATCTTTTTTGAAAAAAGGCCGTTTAGTACTTAGGCCAGAATGGTCCGTACAAAACAGCCCAAGAATTAATAATTTTTAGTCTTCTTTTCCTTCAACACTGTTCTTTAAGTTCTTTAATGAATCTTCAGTAACAGTTTCATTAGCGGCGTTGTCTTCAGCAACTTCTTGTTGTTGAGCGTCATCTTGACCTTGCTTACCTTCAACAAAAGCATCAGCCATCTTTGAAGTGATCAAGCGAACCGCACGAATAGCGTCATCATTTGATGGGATAACGTAATCAATGTCATCTGGATCAGTGTTTGTATCAACCATTGCAACGATTGGAATGTGTAACTTTTGTGCTTCCTTAACTGCAATTTGTTCCTTGTGAGGATCAACGATGAACATAACATCTGGAATCCGTGGCATATCTTCAATACCACCAAGGAAACGTTCAAGCTTTTCACGTTGCTTAGTTAAAACAGCTACTTCCTTCTTTGGAAGGACATCAAAAGTACCGTCTTCACTCATCTTCTTAAGTTCCTTTAGACGAGCAATACGTGATTGGATAGTCTTCCAGTTAGTCAACGTACCACCTAACCAACGATGGTTAACATAGTATTGACCTGCACGAGTAGCTTCTTCTTCAATAGCATCTTGTGCTTGCTTCTTAGTACCAACGAATAAAGCAACTCCGCCGTTAGCAGCAACATCTTTCATGTAATTGTAGGCAGTATCGATTAACTTAACAGTCTTTTGTAAGTCAATGATATAAATACCATTACGTTCAGTAAAGATGTATTCTTCCATCTTTGGGTTCCAACGACGAGTTTGGTGACCAAAGTGGACACCGGCTTCAAGCAATTGCTTCATAGATACAACAGACATAATATACCTCCAAATTGTTTTTCCTCCCCAGTTTTCTTCTGGCAGCGGGACTATCTAAGCACCCACACCACCATCATCCTGGGTGTGAAATTGGCGTGTAACACCGAAATATAGTATACAAAAAAGCTTGCCTACTGACAAGCTTTTTTCTCAACTTCTTTTATAATATTAAAACTTAACTAATTTATCAGATGTTCCCGTTGTAATTAAGTCTAGATTAGCGGATAAACTCATTTTAACCATATTTTTTATAGCTTGATCTGTATAAAAGGCAATGTGAGGAGTAATTAAAACATTCGGGCGCTTGACAAGACTCTTAAATTCTGGATAATCAATCTCATTTTCATTAATTTGCTGGTTAAAGATTTTAGTTTCACCAGTTAATACGTCTAAAGCAGCACCTCCGACTTTACCGGTATCTAACGCGTCAATCAACGCATCTTCATCTACCAATGGTCCACGGGCAGTATTAATGAGCAGGACTCCATCTTTCATCATTGAAAATGTTTTTCGATTAATCATTTTATCGGTTGCAGGAACATGTGGGAGGTATAAAGAAATAATCGTTGATTGTTTATATAATTCCTTCAATTCAACATATTCAACTATCCCATCTAATTCTGGGTTTTTATGACGGCTGTACGCAATTACTTTTGCCCCAAAGCCTGCAAATATTTTAGCGGCAGTCGATCCAATATTACCAGTTCCAACGATCCCAACAATTTGCTTGTTCATTTCCTTAGCAATATGCGGTGCCCAATTGTAATCTCCTTTACCTAGTTTTAAGTAAAATTCTTTCGTCCGTCGTAATAGGTTAAGCGCCTGTGTTACTGAAAATTCAGCGATTGCTGCTGGCGAATAGACGGGAACGTTAGTAATTTGAAAACCTAATTCGGTTGCAAGTTTGTGGTTGATATTATCTACCCCTACGTTTCGCAGGGACATTTTAGTAATTCCATTAGCAGCTAACTGCCGCAAGGCATCATCAGGATAAGGCTTTTGCTGAAAAACGACTACCCCATTACTTCCCTTTGATAGCTCTGCGCTTTTTTCGTTTAATAATTCAGTAGTTGTCGCCACCGTAACTTCTGGATGCTCATTTTGCCATTCCTTAATATAAGGAACCTCATCACTATAAACACCGTATACGTAAATCTTCATAAATTTTAATTCCTCCGTAACTTTAAAATGCTAACACCATGTGCGCGCAAGAATTCTTCTTTCTGTTTTCGAGTTTGATGTTTGAAATAATATTCAGCATGTAATGCATCATGTTTTGACGCAAATTTTTCTGAATAAATAAGTTTTAAGGGATGACGTTTCTTCACCCGCGTATACTTTGCGCCACGATAACTCTGGTGTGTATGAAAGCGACGTTCAACATTATCAGTAAAACCACAATAAAGGCTATCATCAGCACAATATAATATATAAATATAATAATCTTTACTTGCCATATAAAAGCTCCTGAACAGCTGGTAAATATTTACCATCTTCTCCATGAACAATTAGTGGCGGAACGACCTTTATTCCTCCTGGCTTGCCATCTTTAATTACCTCAAGTAATAAAATGTTTGCATCGCGATCTGGTTTAGGGTAAATAAACCGCAATCGCTTGGGAGCCAGTCTATATTTTTGACATATAGTAAGAATCTCTGCCAAGCGATCAGGACGATGAACAAGGTATCCATGTCCATTCATTTTTAGCAGGCCACTCATTTGCTTAACAACTGTTGCTAAATCAGTTGCTATTTCATGACGAGCAATTGCCAAGGCCTTATTGGGATTCTTTTGACTTTGTGGTGTAACGGGAAAGTAAGGCGGGTTGCATAAAACGATATCAACCGAATCTTTGGGGATATAGTCATTTATGTTAGCAATATCAGTATTAATAACTGTATAACGATCTTGAAAACCATTTAGTAAAATCGTCCGCTCGGCCATATCAGCAATCTGTGGCTGTAATTCTACTTCCTTAAAATTTCCACCAAGTTTATTGTGCAAAAAAATGCCAATTGCACCATTTCCGGCACAAAGATCAACTACTTTTAATTTATGACGATGATTAGGCCGGACAAAATCGGCCAATAACACTGCATCCAACGAAAAAGCAAAACACTGTGGATTTTGAATTATCTGAACATCTTGGCTATATAACTGGTCAATCCGTTCGCCCTTTTTTAAAATCTTTTTACTTTCCATATTATCTCCATTAATTTTTTATACTTGCAAGTTTGTTTTTTTTTCGTCATACTGATGAACGAAAATATTATTATCTTATAGATTGGAAGATTAAAATGCTCTATACGTTTCTTGTAAAGATCGTTAACCCATTTTTAACGTTAATTAACGGTCGTCCCCAAATATATAATCAAGAAAATATTCCTGAGGGGAATTATATTATTGTTGCTCCTCACCGCACATGGATGGACCCTGTTTTATTAGCACTTGCCGTCTGGCCTAAGAAATTTAGTTTTATGGCTAAAAAAGAATTATTCAAAAATCCGCTTGCCAGCAAATTTCTAAGGGCCCTTAATGCTTATCCTGTAGACCGAAAAAATCCAGGTCCTTCCGCGATTAAAAAGCCTGTCACAATCTTGCGAAAAACTGACTTGTCAACGATTATTTTTCCTAGCGGCTCTCGTTATTCTTCAAAACTAAAAGGAGGCGCTACTGTTATTGCTAAGATGGCTAACGTTCCTTTAGTCCCCGCTGTTTATCAAGGGCCATTAAAATTCGGGCAGCTTTTCTCACGTAAACCACGTCATATCGCATTTGGCAAGCCAATTTATATTGACCGTAAGCAGCGCCTTACTCCTGAAGTACAGGCAGATTTAGAAAAACAAATGCAAGCAGCGTTTGACGACTTGGATAAGCAAATTAATCCGCAATATAAGTACATTATGCCTCCCAAGCCTAAAAATGATGACTTTTAATTAAGCGGTAATATAAAAGGATGTGATAAAAATCACATCCTTTTATATTACTTACGATTTGACTTTTTAGCTTGCGCCTTCATCGCTTGCATCATTTGATGTAGTTTACGACTTGATGGTTTTTGTCCCATTTGAAGCATCATCGTCCGCAGCATCTCTTCCGAAATCGGTGGATTATTGCGGAGGTAGTTTTCCATGTATTTCCGTGCACCAAAGAAGCCGATTACTAAGCCGACTAATAGTGCAAGAATCATTAGCATGATCGTCATACCCACAATTACTTCCTCCTTTGCTCGTTACTTATCCATCTTACACGAAAGAGCATTCTTTGAAAAGACCAAATCTTTTTTAATCGTCACGAAGACCTTTTTTACGCTGAACTTCACGAACCTTTTCTGGTGTAACTTCATTACCATCTTTATCAAAAATCCGCATCATTTCGATATTACTCCGCATTGCTTCACGAAAATTCTTTAAATATTTCTTTCGTAAGCGTTCCCGTTCCTTGGTTTCTTCTTCAGTCAAACCTTCTTCTTTATTTTTATGAGCCAGCTCATTAATCCGCTTCAAAAGTTCATCTTGTTCTTTTGATTCAGCCATTAATATCATCTCCTTGATAAAATTGATTTTACTTAGTTTATAAAACTAATGCAAATCACGAACGTACGTTTGAAATATACCTTCATCTATGATAAGCTTAACACAATTAATAATAATGAGGTGTCAATATGCCAAAGCCAGCAAAAAATAAACAAATGGCCGTACTTAATTATATTCATAAGCAAGTTGAAGATCATGGTTATCCGCCAACAGTTCGTGAGATTTGTAGCGCTGTTGGATTATCTTCTACCTCGACCGTTCATGGTCATATTACCCGCTTAATCGAACAAGGATTTTTACAAAAAGACCCTTCAAAACCACGTGCCCTTGAGATTACTCCCAAAGGACTGGACATTTTAGGCGTAAAACCTATGCAAAAAGAAATTCCAATGCTCGGTGTTGTAACAGCTGGTCAGCCGATCCTAGCTGTAGAAAATGCTACAGAATTTTTCCCGATACCTCCTTCGATCCAAGATAATAATGACCTTTTCATGCTTACTATTCGTGGAACAAGTATGGTAAAAGCTGGTATTTTTAATGGTGATCAAGTTATTGTTCGTAAACAATCCACTGCTAAAAACGGTGATATTGTTATCGCAATGAACGATGATAATGAAGCAACTTGTAAAAGGTTTTTTAAGGAAAAAACACGATTCCGTTTACAACCAGAAAACGATACCATGGAACCAATTTTCTTAGATAATGTAAAAATTCTGGGAAAAGTTGTCGGTCTATTTCGTGATCATATCTTCTAAATTAAAACGAAGCTGATTAACGCGTTTAACGCAATTAATTAGCCTCGTTTTTTTATTTTACCTCATAAATTCGTTGATGTTTTTTTTGTCCCTTTAGGATAAACGGTGATAAATCATCCGTATCGTCAAATTCAATATCTTCACTATTCATTCCTAGTTGACTACTAAACAACCTTTCGTATTCAGTTACCGAAACCTTTTGACGTTGTGCTAAGTCTGTTTCGATATCGTTCAGATATTTTTGATAACCTTCTTCTAAAATTCCAGTGTAGAATTCTCCTTCTGCCCCAGATCCATAGCTAAATAACCCAATTCTATCACCAGCAGCAAGAGACCCGTTTTGTAAGAGGGACATTAATGATAAGTATAATGAACCAGTATAAAGGTTTCCGACCCTTCTTGAATAGACTTGGCTTGCCGTTAACTGTTGGCGTAAACGTCTTGCCACCCTATCTTTACGATCTCCTAAAATTGATTCCAAGCCCTTTTTACCCATTTTTGTAAATGGCAAATGAAAAGTAAGCGCAGCAAAATCAGCTAAGCTATGTCCAGTAAGTTGCTGGTAACGAGTGAAGGTTTGCTTAAAAAAGTCAATATATACATTGGTAGAGTATTTACCATCGACTAACGCTTCGGTTGCGTATAGAGGCCGCCAAAAGTCCATGATATCTTTACTGTAAGCAACTGTCGTATCTTCAAGAGTTAAAATATGTGGATTTGCTGAAATAAGCATGGCAACCGCGCCGGCTCCCTGTGTAACTTCTCCTGGAGTATTCAAACCATAACGGGCTATATCAGTGGCGATCACTAATACTGTTTCTTGTGGATTAATTGCTACTAATCCTTTTGCAAACTGTATTCCTGCGGTAGCAGAATAACATGCTTCTTTCAGTTCAATTGTCCGTGTAAAATCATTTAATCCGAGTAAGTGTTTGATATAAATTGCACTTGCTTTTGAATTATCAATGCCTGATTCAGTCGCCACAATTAGGGTTGAAATATTCTTAATTAATGACGGTGTTAAAAGTTTTTTTGCTGCTGCCGCACCTAACGTAACAATATCTTGCGTTGGTGGCACGACCGCTTGCTGATCCTGTCCAATTCCAATTGTAAATTTGTTAGGATCAACATTACGTGACTCGGCTAATTCTACAAGATCCAAGTAGTTATTTGTTGTTGCAAAAGCCATCTTATCAATACCAATTCTCATTTTCACTCACCCTTATTTACAAATATTTAGTACATTACATCTGATCCATTGTATGATTTAGTAATTCATCAACACGGTTATTTCCGACATTAACGGAGTGCCCCTTTGTCCATTCAAAATGCAGGTTCGAGAATTTAGGCAATATTTTCACAAGTGCCTGCCATAATTCTTGATTTGCCACTGTTGTTCCTCCTGCAGTTTTCCAACCACGGCGTTGCCATCCACTTAACCAGCCTTTCATAAGAGGATCTAACACATAATGAGAATCTAACGTCGCAATAATGGGCATTTCTTGTAACCCAAGCTCAATTAGCTTATTGAGTGCCTGAAGTAAAGCCGTTACTTCCATTTTATTATTAGTTGCACCATACTCTCCTGCAGTATCGGTGTATACCTGTTCCCCATTCTGAATTAAGTAAGCCCAAGCTGCTTTGTCATTACTTTTTACATGCTGACCAAGTTTATTCCCGTGATTACGCGAGCCACCATCTGTATAGAGCCAAATAGCATTAGAAGGGAAACTATTGCTAGCCTTTCCTTTTGATAACAATTGCGGCGTTTGATTATTAAGCCAATCATTAGCCTCTTTTAAGGTTTTAAAACTTTTAAAACGCGCATTAGGATATCCGCTAACTTGCTCTTGACATTCCGCCCAGGTTTGATAAATTCCAGGCTGTCGTCCTTTTTTTACTACATAATATTTTTTTACCATAACTATCCTCTAATCCAATGCATTTTAACATATAGGATATCATATCAACAAGAAAGCATTTTCGCAAAATTGAACTCTTAATGATATATTTCCTTGCCTCCTCACTTTAATAACTGCTTTACGTAACATTATTTTTTTGTTACAATAATTAAGTTGATATGGAGACATACTCAAGTGGCTGAAGAGGACGGTTTCGAAAACCGTTAGGCGTGTAAAAGCGTGCAGGGGTTCAAATCCCCTTGTCTCCTTTATCTAAAGTTTTGCTGATAATCAATAGTTGTTAAAGCATTGATATATCAGCATTTTTAATTTTAGGTTTACACTATAGAACGCTATTTTTAATTAATTCTGCGGAAAAAATGCGGAAAAATAATTTAACTTGTCAGCATGGTGGGCTACTGGTATTCAGTAGTCTTTTTATTTTTGTTGTCAGAATTTTTTAAGATTAAACATCCCCAACAATATTTTTTGTCTAAAACGGGGATGATTTAATTATTCTTGCTAATGTAATTGTTGATATATCAGCAATCATTAATAATAGCCCCCCTACCCTAAAATTTTAAAAATTATCGCCTGCGTGTAAGACGATTGAAATGTGTGCGCTCTTTAACGTGAGGAACAGGGGGCGGGGGATGTTATAATTAATTTTGGTTTTATTTATATCTCAAGGGCGCTCTCACAGTAGAGCGTCTTTTTTAGTGCAATTTAAGCAGTTTTTACAGCGTAAATAAAAAGACAACTAACATATTTCGTTAGCTGTCCTCAAGCGTTCAATTTTTCTTGCCGTTGTTTGATACAGTCTAATAGCATATCAAGGTCTTCTTGTGTTGCATCCTTTAAGATAAAGTTTTTAGCAACTGAACGGCGGTTAATATACTGTACCTGTGCTTTGTTCTTACTACGATACCTGTTGATTGCTTTATGTTGTGACTCTGTAAGTGCCATCTTATTTCCTCTCAATCTTAAATTCAAAGAGCTTCTTGCGCTTGTCCTTTGGTGTGTGAAGCCACGTCTTGAACTTCTTAACGTCTTGTTTCCACATTGCTAGCGTCTCACGTGGAGAGTAAACATCTAGGGAAATAGTAACGTGTTTATTCTTTGACTGGTATTTAAGGCGCTTCATATTTCATCCCTCACTTTTAAATGCTATAATATACATATGA
>NZ_QORN01000042.1:0-13735 GCF_014830205.1 Limosilactobacillus walteri | reverse complement strand
ATACCAGAAAGTGTATACCCGAAAAAACCTCCAGCGTTCGGAAAATCCGAATACTGGAGGTTTTTGTTTCTGCGTATTTGTGTGAAATCACTAGTAAGCTAACTCTGTCGGGTTCTTAGGCAATATGTTTATGTAGATAATTAGCAAATAATGATAGGGAGTAACAAACAATGAAGTAAAGTACCGCGAGGGCAACAAACATTGGAATAATATAATTTGTATTTTGTCCGTAAATAATTTGTGCGTGGTACATTAATTCAGGAAGGACAATGATAGTTGCTAAAGAGGTATCTTTAACTAGTGAAATAAATTGACTTACAAGGGCAGGCATCATATTTTTAATTGCCTGTGGAAGAACGATAATTCGTAAAGCTTGCCACTTCGTAAGACCATTGGCGAGGGCGCCTTCAGTTTGCCCATAATCAATAGAATTAATTCCAGAACGGACAATTTCAGCGACCATTGAAGATTCAAAAATCGATAGGGCCATGATTGCAGCAGGAATAATTTCAGGCTTTATCCCGATATTTGGTAACCCAAAATAAGTAAAGAAAATAATTAGCAAAAGTGGTAAATTACGGATAATATCAATAATAAAACCAACGATTGCGGATAAATATTTGATCTTAGCGTAACGGATAATTCCCAAAAGCGTCCCAAGAATGAAACTGATAACAATCGAAATGACTGAAACTTCGATTGTGATACCAAGTCCTTCTAGGAGGAAACGGATGTTAATCCAAGAATAAGCATCAATAAAATTTTGCATTAGTCATCCCTCCTAAGCCAGTTTCTTTTCCAGATGCCGCATATAGTAACTTAACGGTAAGGTAATGATTAGATACATTATCCCAACGATAAAATATGTTGGCATCGTTTCTAAAGTGTCATTTGCAATTAAATTCCCTTGGTACATTAGATCGAATCCGGCTACAAAAGCAAGGACGGAGGAGTTCTTTACCAAGTTAATAAATTGATTTCCTAGAGGGGGGATAACTACGCGAAAAGCTTGTGGCAAAACAATATAGCGCATGGCTTGGGTGTATGTAAGGCCGTTTGCCAATGCTCCCTCCATTTGTCCATGGTCGATGGAATTAATCCCTGCCCGCACAGTTTCGGCAATAAAAGCTGAAGTATAAAGAGTGAGGCCAATTGTACCGGCAGTAAAACCGTTAATTTTAACAATGTACATCGGGATAATCAAAAAGAAGGCCATTGTGATAACCAATAAAGGAATATTACGGAATACTTCTACATAAACGTGACCGATAATTTTAACAAATCGGTGTTGCGAAATTTCTAACAGAGCGAAGAAGGTCCCGATAACTAGGCTGCCAACCAGAGCGATTAGACTACAGAGAATTGTATTCCATAGCCCAGTCAAAAGGGGATGCCACTCATTTGCAATTATATTTAACATTAGCGTTTCATCTCCTGATAATTAAATCCTTTGACATCACCAAACCACTTAAGCAGTAAGCGGTTGTAGGTGCCGTCTTTCTCAACTTCTTTTAGTGCCCAGTTTAATTTATTGCGGAAACGAGCTTGGTTTTTGTTGACAGCAATTCCATAAGGTTCTTTTGTAAAATTACCGCCGACAACTTCATATCCTGGGTTTTCAGCAGCCATTCCATAAAGAATACCGTTGTCAGTTGTCAAGGCATCCCCTTGCTTTGATTTAAGGGCGGTCATTGCTTGAGCATAGTCAGAAAGTTGGAGAACTCGTGCTTTCGGAGCAAATTTAGCCACGTTTTTTACTGAATTTGATCCCGCAACCCCTAAGATAACAGCACCATGTTTATTGAGATCATTAATATTTTTAATGGGGCTTCCTTTTTTGACCAATAATGATTGTCCAGCGTCAAAGTAGGAATGAGTGAAATCTACTTGTTTTGCACGTTCAGGGGTGATAGTCATTGTAGCCATAATTGCGTCAATATTACCGTTCTTTAATAACGGCACCCGTGTCCCGCTTGTAACTGGAACAAAGACACACTTACCGTTTGGACCGAGGATCTTTTTTGTCAGTGCTTTGGCGAGGTCAATCTCAAAACCTTCTAACTTGCCAGTTTTTATATCTTCAAGACCAAATAGCCGTGTATCTGCTTTAACTCCCCACGTAATTCGTTGACTATGCATATCTTCGGTAAGAACATCTTTCTTAGCAATTGAGGTACTGCAAGCAGAAAGAGTGGTGAGGATAAACATCAAGAGGAAACTAAGACTAATTAATCGCCAATATTTTTTCATAGGAAGTTCCTCCTTAGTGACCACTAATTTTACTCATGAATTCACGGGCCCGTTCGGTAGATGGTTGTTCACCAAAAAATTTTTCAGTTGTATCGTCTTCTAAAATACGACCTTCAGCCATGAAGATTACTCGGTCAGCAACCGCGCGGGCAAAGCCCATTTCGTGGGTTACAACGAGCATTGTCATATTAGAGTTCTTTGCGATGTCTTTCATGACGTCTAAAACATCGTCAATCATTTCAGGATCAAGAGCACTTGTTGGTTCGTCAAATAATAAACATTTAGGTTTCATTGCCAGACTACGGGCAATGGCAATTCGTTGCTTTTGACCTCCGGATAATTGAGCAGGCATACTATCTGCTTTATTAGCAAGACCGACTTTATCAAGAAGCTTCATTGCTATTTCGTGGTTTTCATCATCCGGGCGTTTAAGAACAATCCGTGGTGCGAGCATTATATTTTCAAGCACAGTCTTATTGTTGTAAAGATTGAAGTGCTGAAACACCATTCCAACGTCTTTTCTGATTAAGTTAACGTTTGTTTTTTTATCGGCAAGGTCAAACCCGTTAACGATTAACTGTCCGTCTCGAATAGGATCTAAGCCGTTAATTGTTCGGATTAAACTACTTTTTCCAGAGCCGGATGGGCCAATCAAGACGACCGTTTCACCAGCTTCAATTGTTAAATTAATATCTTTTAATGCATGAAATTTACCATAATATTTTTGAACGTCATGGAATTCAATCATCGACATATGCATTTAACCCCCGTTTCGCTTATAAACTCAAATAAGTAAGTAATTATCATTATATAGGTTGTTGTATAAACCGTCAAAAATGGATTTGTGTATTATTGAATTTATTACAGAAAATTATAAATTATTTTAGAAATTACTTTTATTTTAGGATTGCCAAAATAATTATTTACAAAATCGAGATAAGTAGTAACATAGGGAGTGAAGAAATTGATTTAACGAAGAGGAGCGAGTGATGCTTCATCGTTAAAAGAAAGAACATAGGGAGGAGAATACTAATGTTCGAAATTAAGCCAAAGAAGTTCAAGAAGATCCTCGTTGGTGTTGACGATGCGCCAGATGCCCGTGCCGCTTTCTCGTATGCGGTTGATAAGGCAAAGCGTGACGGATCAGAATTAGGAATTGTATCAATCTTGGAAACTGATCACGTTAACGTATACCAAATCTTAGATAAAGATTATGTTCACAGTAGCGAAGACGAATTACGTCAACGGGTGAACGAATATGTTCAAGCCGCAATTGATTATGGGGTTGACCCAGAAAAAATTACTGGGATTGTTGATCGAGGAGAACGTCCTGCTGAACGAATTTGCAATCATGTAATCCCTGCCTTTCAACCAGACTTATTAGTTGTTGGTTCGATTGGTAAGTGGGGTAACCGCAAGGCCGTTGGTTCTCAAGCTTCATACATGACTCGTCATGCGGGTACGTCTGTATTCGTAATTCGGACGACTGCAGTTGAACGTTACGAATAATTAAGTTGCCAATACTATAAGGTTTTCTAGTATTACAGCGATAGTTCTTTATGAGAGCTATCGTTTTTTCTATGTAAACATAATTTCAAATGTTTCTAAAGTAAGATATTCTATTAAACAAATATTATTGCGTTTCGTTATCTCTATGTTATAATGATTCTAAATTAAAAGAGGGAAGGGATAGAAATGCCCAAGAAAAAGATGTCTTTAGCCCAGAAGGTTAATGTTTTACGGGCGAGCGTGATGGGCGCTAACGATGGAATTATTTCGATTGCGGGGATTGTTATCGGGGTTGCCGCTGCAACGAGTAATTCTTATTCGATTTTGATTTCTGGCTTGTCAGGGACGCTGGCTGGGATGATTTCAATGTGTATGGGGGAGTATGTTTCTGTTTCTACCCAAAAGGATTCACAGAAAATGGCGTTGATTAGTGAAAAGCAACGGCTCCAAGATCAATATCAACAAGAATTTAATTATGTTCAAAAAAAGTATGAGGCACAAGATATTGATCCCCAGCTTGCCAATCAGGCAACTAAAGAGCTCATGGAAAAAGATGCTTTAGGAACAGTAGTCCAAGAACGGTATGGCTTTAACCCTAAGGAATTTACCAGCCCTTATGCCGCCGCAATTGCGTCATTTATCTCATTTCCGACTGGTTCAATTTTGCCAATGGTTGCTGTGACTGTCTCTCCTGCTAACACGCGAATTTTAGCGACGGCAATTGCTGTTTTAATTGCTTTGCTGATTACAGGATACTGTGCTGCTGTTCTTGGTAAATCAAATCGAATTAAATCAATGTTTAGAAATGCAGCAGCAGGTTTGCTGACAATGGGTGTAACTTACCTTATAGGACAATTATTCGCGCGTTAAGGGGATGAAAAAATGGCTACAAAAATAAAAAAGCACCAAAAGCAAACAATGGAGGAAAAACTAAATACTTTACGTGCTGGGGTGTTAGGATCTAATGATGGTATTTTAACTGTTGTCGGTGTTTTAGTATCTGTTGCAGCAGCCACCAGTGACCGTTTTACTATTTTTATTGCCGGTTTATCTGACCTGCTTGCCTGTGCTTTTTCAATGGCTTCGGGGGAATATGCATCAGTTTCCACCCAAAAAGATACAGAGAAGTCGGCGGTTGCTCAGGAAGAAAAATTATTGAAAACAGATTATGATGGCGAATTGGCGGCTGTCCGAGACTATTATGTAAATAAAGGTGTTACCCCTGAAACATCACTAGCAATTGCTAAGGATTTATTGAATAAAAAACCGTTAGAAACAGTTGTGCGGATTAAGTATGACATTGAATTAGGACATTATTTGAATCCATGGGACGCAGCTTTTTCTTCACTTTTCTCAGCAGCTGCAGGGGGATTGTTTCCGCTAATGGCAATGACATTTGCTCCAGAGGCCTATAAGTGGTATGCGGTAATTCTTGCAGTGGCGCTAACAAGTGCATTAACTGGATATATTAGTTCAAAGCTTGGAAATGGTCTTGTTAAGATTGCGGTAATTAGGAATATTATTATTGGATTAATTACAATCACGATTCACTATGGTGTTGGTAAATTATTCTAGGGTAAAAGGGATTTGTGACATAAGCCCCCTAAATGCTACAGTGCAGGACAAAAAGGGCTCTAGTATTCGGAAAATCCGAATGCTAGAGCCCTCTTTACGTTCCCTTTATTTACTTTGAAAATTACTGTTGATAACATTTTTCTCATCGACTGGTGTATTGAATAATTCTTCGTCGCGACCACGATGATACTCTGCTTGAATAGTAACGTGACAAATACCATATTTTTCATGGAGGATTTGTTCAACCTGACTGTAGATTCGTTCAACTTGACTCAACGGTAAGTCGTCACAATTAAGGTGCGCTGAAAAAATAATGCGGTGTTCATCCATCATCCAGGCATGAATATGGTGAACAGCGGTAACGCCATCAATTTGTTTGAGATCATGTTCAATCGCGTCATAGTCCAAATCTGGGGAAGATTGCATTAAAATTTTAACTGTCTGTAAGATGATCGGCCAAGCTTCAAAACTAATATAGATAGCAACCCCGATTGTTAACACGGGATCGAGCCATGGTACATTGACAAAAGTCAAAATTAGCCCACCGATAATTACAGCAACAGATGATAAAGCATCACTGAGAACATGTAAATAAGTAGCCTTAACATTAAGACTATCTTTACTGCCTGCATGAAGCAGAAGAGCGGAAACAAAGTTAGCTACTAACCCAATGATAGCGACTGTTAACATGATTCCGCCATTAATATGTTGGGGATGTTGCAATCGTTTGATAGCTTCAACAATCAAAAATAAGGAGATGATTACTAATAATGTACCATTAGTTAGTGCCGCTAAGATTTCAGCTCGACGATATCCATATGTTCGTTGCCTATTTTCAGGATGGCCACCAATATGTTGAGCAAAGTAGCCTAAAACAATCGAAAGCGAATCACCTAGGTTGTGAAAAGCATCTGATAACAAGGCTAAACTTCCTGAAAGAGCTCCCCCGACAATTTCAACAATCGTAATTAATATATTTAGGAGTGTGACGGCAAAAAAACGTTTACCTGTTACTTTTTCTTCCATATATAGTTGCTCCTCTATAAGTTACTGGTTTGTAAAAAAGCAAATAACAAAAAAGTTAGGCTTTCCAAACTACACTTTTAATAATATGCTATAATCAACTTGGGTTCAATGTTAATATATAAAAAACATGTAATGACCGATCGTAGGCCAAATTTTAATACCCAGAGGTGAAACGAATTGACTCCAATGAAGGAAGACTACCTAAAAATTATATTTGAATTGGGTGGTAGTCATAAAAAAGTTTCTAATAAAGAGATTTCCCTTGGACTAGGAATTGCCGCTGGATCAGTAACCGAGATGATTTCTAAGTTGGCTGACGAAGGGCTAGTTGTTCATGAACCATATGCAGGTATTTCATTAACTGATAAAGGGCAGAAATATGCGGCAGAATTGGTTCGCAAGCATCGGTTGTGGGAGACGTTTTTAGTAAATAAGCTTCATTATAATTTTGCTGATGTTCATTCCGAAGCGGAAATTCTTGAACACCAGACAAGTGACCGCCTAGCAACCGCACTAGATACATTTTTACAACATCCAGATCATTGTCCGCATGGTGGAGTGATTCCATCAGCCAACGGTAAGTTTCCAGATGTAACTCATCGTTTACTTGCTGATGCTAATGATGGGGAAAAGGTCGAGTTAGAACGATTCTTGGATAATCATGAATTGCTAACTTATTTAGAGGAATTAGGATTACGTCCACAGGAACAGGTAATTGTGATTCGTCACGAACCATTTGAAGGACCAATTGTCATTCGCAAGGCTGACGATAATAAAGAGATTAACGTTTCCTACAAAGCATCTCATAATATTTTTATCGAGCCCGATATTACGTCAATGGTCAAAGATTAATTAGGTAAATTTTTACTTATATGGTACAATAGGCTTTGTAGTTTTTTTAAGTGCGGTTGGTTCGATTGTTACATTGCAAATGGATCTCTTCACCTGAGATGAATTACAAAATTATATCAGTGCGATATGCATAGGAGGATTTCCATAATGGAACAAGGAACTGTTAAATGGTTTAATGATGATAAGGGTTATGGTTTTATTACTCGTGAGAGTGGCGACGATGTATTCGTTCACTTCTCTGCAATCCAAGGCGATGGATTTAAGTCATTAAACGAAGGACAACATGTTACGTTTGATGTAGAGGATGGCGAACGCGGTCCTCAAGCAGTAAATGTTGTAAAAGATTAATAATATATTTAGCGGTTGGGATTTCCGGCCGCTTTTTTTATTGAGGAAAGGTTCTAAACAGTGGATAATATAAATTATCTTTGAATAAAGAAGGCGGAGAAATGTTAACGAAAAGACGACAATCCTTAGCGTTAAAAACATGCTTATTAGCAGGGCGATTATTAATTGAAAATGGTTCAAATATGGAACGAGTTAATGATACTTTGTCGCGAATGGCGCGCAGTGCAGGCTTGCGTGATTTTCAAGCTTTCACCACAGTTACGGGAATTGTCGTTGGAACGATTGATGAGCCCCATGCTCAAGTGATAACAATTCGCCATCGAAAGAATAACTTAAGCAAAATCGCGGACGTTAATGAAGTGTCACGTGAATTGGCCCGTCGAAAGATTGATTTGCCCCAAGCATTTGCGAAGCTAAAGAAAATTGATCGGCAAAAAGTATCGCGATGGCAGAATTGGTATGAATCACTAGCTGCTGCTGTATTAAGCGGTGCGTTAATGATTGTTTTTACGGGCAATATAATTGATTCGTGGGCTGGCTTTATAGCGGGGGGAATTGGATACGGGGCTTTTTCCTATTTACTTAGGAAATTTAAGATTCAATATCTCGGTGAATTCTGTTCTTCATTAATAATAGGATTATTAGCGGTAATATTTGTAAAACTTCACTGGGCTAATAATATTAATGATATTATTATTGGAGCTGTGATGCCGCTTGTACCAGGTGTTCCGCTAACTAATGCTGCTCGTGATCTAGTTTCTGGTAATTTAATCAGTGGACCGACGAGAGGGATTGAGGCTATTTTAACGGCTGTGTCAATTGGAAGTGCGATTGTAATTGTCTTACATTTTAATTGAGGAGGACAAACTAATGAATTGGGGTAACTTATTGTTGCAATTTATCTTATGTTATATATCGACAGTTTGTTTCGGAATCCTCTTAAATATTCCTAAACGGGCCTATAATATTGCGGGAATTATTGGTGGTAGTGTATGGGTAATCTATTGGATTATGTATTATCACAGTGGCGTGGGCTTAGCATTTAGCAATCTGGTTGCGGCCATCTTAATTTCAATTTTGAGTCAGTATGCAGCCCGGCGAAAACGAATGCCGATTATTGTCTTTAATGTTCCTGCGTTAGTGCCTTTTGTACCGGGAGGGCAAGCCTATAAAATGGTGCGTAATTTTGCGATTGGCAATTATCATTTGGTGACAGTGTACTTTTATCAAGTAGTAGTAATAGTTGGTGCAATTACGCTGGGCTTTGGAATCGGCGAACTATTAAACCGCGTTTTAATCTATCTTCGACAATATTTAATCAAAAAGTCGCGGTGGAACTTCTAACAGTGTGGTATACTCATTTTTAATTGATTAATTTAAGTTAGGAGAATCCTTAATTATGTTTATTGAACGTGATAACCATCGTTGGTGGCGCTTTGCGTTAAGCGGTGGTTTCTTTATCGCTCTGATGCTGTTAATTATGTTTAACTCATCAGTAGTGACGATGATTGATGCAGTTTTACAATCTTTATTTACTAGTCAGCGTATTGAATCAATTGGTTGGTTCCATGCGTTAATGACCCTCATATCATTTCTAGCTAAACCGGTATTAGATTTGGTATGGGTCTTTATCATTGCAGCAGTTCTATGGTTAAAGGGTTATCGCATTCCGGCTCTTTGGGCTTTAGGTACGATTTTTGGCGGAGATGTGTTAGGAGAAGTATTTAAGCATATTGTAAAACGGGTACGTCCAGCACAACATTTACCAGCTGATGATGGTTATAGTTTTCCTAGTGGACACACATTAGGGATTTTCTTAGTAGTAGCAATTTTATTCTTAGTTGTTATTCCTCTTATTCAAAAAGCAGCAGTTCGGACAATTTTGCAAATCTTACTAATTTTTGCAGTATTTTTCTTGGCAGTCTCACGGGTATACCTCTACGCTCATTGGCCTTTTGATACAATCGGGGCAATGCTGTTAGCATATGCTTGGTTACAAGTAGCAGAATGGTTATATGTTGCATGGGCACCGCGGCTGCAACAAGTTCCGTTCCTTCGCAGTATTGAGATTTGAGAAAACAAGTAGCAGTAATTGCTGAGTAATAAGTATAAATAGGGTCCAAACATTTGAAATTTTCGGATGTTTGGACCTTGTTTATTATTTAGTGTATTTCCCGGGAAATAGGTGGTAATTATGGATGAAATTAATATAAAAAAAGCAACTACGGTAGAATTAGCGAGGTTAGCTGAATTGCTAGATGATGATGAGCTAGTACAGGGGGCGGAACTAATGCTGCCACGGGATAAAAAATCACGTATTCAGGCATTAAACTTATTTATTCGGCGCAATCATGTTGCATTATTAGAAACTGAAAATGATGTGGTGGGAATGATTGTGTTAAGTAACTGGTATGGCAGCGAGGGGCAAAAAATTAATCATCAATATGAGCTTGGTTATCTGTTAAAACGCGATTTGTGGGGACGGGGAATAATGACAAACACACTTAAAAAAGTTATTTCTCAATTACCAAAAGGAATCCTTATTCATGCGGCCTGTAAAGAAGAAAATCATCGCTCACAACGGGTCTTGATTAATAATGGGTTTATCTATAAGCATGATTTATGGTGGCAATTAGCCAGATGAGATCTAGACTTGCTTTTTTATTTAAGAAGGGTATAATTTCATTCGATGAAGAGGTTGCATGTTTTATTAGTAATCATTGTTAGGTGAATAAGCACCGGAGCGATGCTGAAAGGAAAATATGCCGAAACATTACTTAACTTATTTTAAGTGATTGTTGGGCCATAGTCATAATAGGCTATGGACTGTCGCAGATAAATTGCGGGGCGCTTCCTAAATTGATTCAACAATTATGAATTGTCAAGTTGGGTCTTCTGATAGGATTGCCGATCAGGAGGCCCTTTTAATTTATCCTCTTCGAAGTGATGACGTTAAAATATATAATAATGGAGGAATTATTTTATGGCAGACGAAGAAAAGTCGACAGGTCATATTGAACGGACATTGGAAACACGTCACCTGTCAATGATTGCCCTCGGGGGAACAATTGGTACTGGTCTTTTCATTGCTAGTGGATCAGCAATTTCGACAGCTGGGCCAGGGGGAGCCTTAGTGGCCTATGGAATCATGGGAATTATGGTTTACTTTTTAATGACTAGTTTAGGAGAAATGGCGACGTATATGCCGTTAACGGGGTCATTTTCAGCTTACTCCACAAAATTTGTTGACCCGGCATTGGGATTTGCCCTTGGGTGGAATTACTGGTTTAACTGGGCGATTACAATTCCTGTTGATGTTACAACAGCCGGCATTGTGATGAATTACTGGTTGCCTAACGTACCTGGTTGGATTTTTAGTGTAGTAGTAATGGCATTAATTTTCTTGATTAATTATCTTTCGGTTCGCTCGTATGGGGAGACAGAATTTTGGCTGGCGCTTATTAAAGTTATCACAGTAGTTGTTTTCTTAATTGTAGGGGTAGCTATTATCCTCGGCATTATGGGGGGACGACCTGTTGGTTTAAGTAATTTCCATTATAAGCAGGCGCCTTTTGTTGGTGGTGTGCCAGCGATTATCAGTGTATTCCTTGTTGCTGGATTTTCTTTTCAGGGAACTGAGTTAGTTGGAATTACAGCTGGCGAAGCTGCCACGCCTGAAAAATCAGTTTCTAAGGCGATTCATTCTACTTTTTGGCGAATTTTACTATTCTACATTTTTGCAATATTTGTAATTGCATGCATCTTGCCATATACAGACAAAAACTTATTAAATCAAGACGTTTCAAATATTACAATGAGCCCATTTACGATTGTCTTCAAGCGAGCGGGGTTAGCATTTGCTGCTAGTGTAATGAATGCTGTTATTCTTACAGCGGTGATTTCAGCCGCTAACTCGGGACTATATGCTTCGACACGGATGTTATATTCTCAGGCAAGAGAAGGCTATGCATGGCGCATTTTTGGGTATGTTAACCGTCGGGGAATTCCGATCTATGCATTGCTTGGTACAATGGTCGTATCATTAGCTGCCTTTGCAACCCAATTTGTCGGTCCGCAAGCATATAATTATTTAATTGGGGCGTCTGGACTTTGCGGATTTATTGCGTGGTTAGGGATTGCAATCTCTCATTACCGTTTTCGGAGAGCATTTGTTAAGCAGGGGCATAGTATTTCTGAACTAAAATATCATGCAACAGCCTTCCCGTTTGGACCTATTTTCGCTTTTATTTTATGTATTGTTGTTATTTGTGGACAAAACATCGATGCCTTTATTAAGATGGATTGGCAAAATATTTTGATTACTTACATGGGAATTCCACTATTCTTAATCTTATTTTTATACTATAAGATTCGTTATAAGACCCACGTTATTCCACTAGATAAAGTTGATTTATCACGGAGAACTAAGGGTGAGTCATACGAACCGGAAGAAGACTGATTATTAGGTAGCGGGTAAAGTTATTTTAACTTTGCACTCGCTCCTTTTTATTTTAAATGATAGAATTGTGTTCGTGACTTTTTTGAATTTTTAAATAGGGGGAAATAATAAATGATTGCATTAGCCGGTACGATTGGTGCAGGGAAAACCAGTTTGACGCAGCTGTTGGCGGATCACCTTAATAGTCAGGCCTTTTATGAGTCTGTTGATGATAATAAAATTTTGCCGCTTTTTTATAAAGACCCTAAAAAGTATGGTTTTTTGTTACAGATATATTTTTTAAATAAGCGTCTTGATGAGATTAAAGACTCGTATGAAAATGACCTAAATGTTTTAGACCGGTCAATCTTTGAAGATGCACTTCTATTTAAACTAAATGCAGATATGGGACGGGCTACGGAAACGGAATCAGATATTTATTCATCTTTATTAGCTAACATGATGGAAGAATTACCTGAGCAGCCCCACCAAAAAGCACCGAATTTATTAATTACAATCAAGGTATCATTTGATACAATGCTTGAGCGAATCAAGAAGCGCGGCCGTTCATACGAACAAATTGCTAATGATCCTTCTTTATATTCATACTACAAAAATTTAAATGAGCGTTATATAAAATGGTATGAAGATTATAACGAAAGTCCTAAGATGATGATTGACGGGGATAAGTATGATTTTGTTGAGGATCCGACTGCCGCTAAAAAAGTATTATCAATGGTTGATAAAAAATTGATTGAATTAAATTTAAAATAGGATTTGACAAATATCATATTAGATGATATATTAAATAGGCTGATTTGTTTAGCAAGCCTATTTTATGGAGGATTAGCTCAGTTGGGAGAGCATCTGCCTTACAAGCAGGGGGTCACAGGTTCGAGCCCTGTATCCTCCATTTATTTTGCGGATGTGGCGGAATTGGCAGACGCGCAAGATTTAGGATCTTGTATCATTTATGATGTAAGGGTTCAAGTCCCTTCATCCGCATTTAATATTTTTTTTGAAAAAACTTATTGACATTAGTAAGTATTTCATGTAATATTAATAATCGTTGATAGGAAATAACTTATCAGTAACATGCGGAAGTAGTTCAGTGGTAGAACATCACCTTGCCATGGTGGGGGTCGCGGGTTCGAATCCCGTCTTCCGCTTATATGCACCCATAGCGCAATTGGATAGAGTGTCTGACTACGAATCAGAAGGTTGAAGGTTCGACTCCTTCTGGGTGCACTAATTATAGTAAGCGTGACAGTTTTCTGTTATGCTTATTTTTTTCGGAATTTAGCTCAGCTTGGTAGAGCGCTGCGTTCGGGACGCAGAGGTCGCAAGTTCAAATCTTGTAATTCCGACTATTGAGTAAGCCTATTGTAATAACCGTTAATAATGGTTGTTATAATAGGCTTTGTTGTTTTTTATTTACTTTTATTTCTTATTGCTTTTCCTAATGTTTTGGTTGTTTTGTTGGTCGCTAAGGTATTGATAGATTAGTAATTTAAGAAGAAAGTAGGTCGTTTTAAGTATAAATCCTTAAGTATCATATTAATGGTGAAAAAAGAGTATCAAGATTAAATGAACTTGATGCTCTTTTATTAAATCCTATGAGAGCCAAAATAAGCCTCAATTAAGCACACTTTGAGAGCTCAATGATAAATTAATCAAATTGGCTTAAACGGGCTTATAAAGGCAATAGATGAAGCAAGGCACTATGTCCCGTCAAGT
>NZ_QORN01000041.1:0-25489 GCF_014830205.1 Limosilactobacillus walteri | reverse complement strand
TGACGGGTGGTTATGATTGCCCACCCTTTCCCCGTGTGCATGAAAGGGTGATTTTTATGATAGAACCAATCACAATTAACAACCTGACTTTTGCTTATCCGGGGCAAACACCCCTCTTTAAGGATTGTGACTTGAACCTTAGCAGTAACTGGAAACTGGGGTTGTTAGGCCGCAATGGACGGGGGAAAACAACTTTTTTCAAACTCTTACAACATCAACTTGAGTACCAGGGACAGGTACAAACCAACCTGCGCTTTGGTTATTATCCATTTGCAGTCACGGATCCGGAAGACTTTGTTTGGAATAATCTTAGCAACATGGCTCCGCATCTAGAACAATGGCAAGTCGAACGAGAACTCAACTTGATGCAGACTGATCCAGCTTTATTATGGCAACCGTTTAATACGCTTAGCGGCGGAGAACAAACCCGCATAATGCTCGCGGCATTATTCGCCCAAGAAGGTCTCTTCCCTTTGCTCGACGAACCGACAAATCATCTTGATCAAGCTGGGCGCACGTTAATTGCGCAGTACTTAAAACATAAAAAAAGCGGCTTTATTATTACCAGCCATGATCAAACATTCCTCGATCAAATTATTGATCACACGTTAGTAATTGAGCAACATCAATTAGTCCTGGCAAAGGGAAATTACAGTAATTATTTTGCGCAAAAACAACGCCGGGATAGTACCGCAATTAATACTAATGAGCAGCTTTTAAAAGACATCCATCATCTCAAACAGCTTCGCCAAACAAAACAGCAATGGGCTCACCAAGCTGAAAATGAAAAGAAAAATAATTCACACGCGGATAAAGGATTTATTGGTGCTAAAGCTGCAAAAATGATGAAAAAGTCAACAATTATGAAAGTTCGACTCGATAAAGCAATTGAGGAACGTCAAGGTCTTTTACAAGAAGTCGAAAAGATTGTGCCACTTACAATCAACCTTCAACCCACGCACCATCAAACATTACTTAGCATCGACAAACTCTCCCTTAGCTTTCCCGGACGTTGCCTTTGTAATGACTTATCAATAAAGGTTGCAAATCATGAGCAAATTGTCCTTTGTGGTAATAACGGAACGGGGAAGTCAAGTCTATTTCAGGCAATTCTTGGCGATTTTACCGGCACACAAGATGGTCAAATTACTATCGGCAGTAAGCTTAAAATTAGTGTTGTCCGGCAAAATTATCTTGATAACCATGGTAGTCTTCGCGAGTTTGCAGAAAATAACAAGCTTGATTATGATACTTTCCTCAACCTGCTACGTAAACTCGGTATGGCGCGTACAACCTTTAATGTCCCAATTGAACAGATGAGCATGGGCCAACAAAAGAAAGTTGAACTCGCCCGTTCTCTTGCCCAACCCGCCCACCTGTATTTATGGGATGAACCATTAAACTACCTTGATACTTATAATCAAGAACAAATTATCAAGTTAATTCAAGAAGTACGCCCGCCAATGCTAATCATCGAGCATGATAAACACTTTATTGATCATGTTGCAACACGAAAAGTTCTAATTTAATTTCCCAGGAAATAATAAGCCTCCCGTACTCGGTAATACCGAATTCAGGAGGCCTATTGTGCGTATAAGGAGCTTTATCTTGCGCCCTTTACTTCTCTAAATGTAATTCTGTAAACCATTCTAAAAATAATGGGAACCACTTACCCATGTGGGCGTCAACCCGGTCATTATTAACAATTCCTGTATATTCATTAGCTAGGGCAATCCCGTGACCACCTGTACTAAACTCGTGAAGCTCAAATGGTACATCATGGTTAACAAGGGCATCGACATAAACATGGAGATGATCTACAAATGGGGTCACCTTATCTTTAATTGACCCCCACATAAATGTTGGTGGTGTTTGGCTAGTGACAAGGTTAGCAACGTTTTCTGTTGTGACCCCCATCCGGTCATCAATTGTTGGTTGGATAACCGGATATCCTAATGCTGCAAATTTTGCCTGTGAAGCTGGGGCATTACTGTAGGCTGCGGCCACCTGTCCCCCAGCTGAAAAGCCGATAATCCCTAATTGTTCAGTATCAACATCTAATTCTGCGGCATGGGCCGTAATATAATCAAATGCCTGAGCAACAGCAACTTTCGCTTGTTCATAATTTTTATGTTCAAGAACCGGGTAGCGAACAACAAATGATTGCCAGGCGTGAGTTGCAAAGGTTAAAGCCACTCGTTCAGAATCACGTTCCATAATCTGATTATAGCTGCCACCCGGTAAAATTACGATTGCTGGTAAGGGATGATCCGTTTTGCTGTGATAAATGTCAAGAGAAGAAGATGGTTGGGTTAATTGTATATTTTGAAAATCCATTTTTACACCTCTGGTTATTTTACTATCCTAAACGCAAAGTAATACTATATCTTATAGTATAAACATAAAATCGATAAAGATTAGTAAAATACTTTGCTATAAAATTAATTTTTCCATTGACAAAATTATTCATAAATTTCATCTAAATTGAAAAGGCTTTCTCTTTATTTTCCCCTTGTTTATTAAATGACTTTTGTTAAAGTTATAAAGGATATTATTTTATGGGGGTTAGAAAATCTTATGAGTATCATGAAGACTAGGTCATTTTGGCTAGCTGCTGTGATGACCTTGATTTGTTCCGTCGCAGGAGTGCTTTTAGCTAAGCTACCTTATGTAAACCTTATCGGCGCCTTGGTTATCGCCTTACTTTTAGGAATTGCAATGCAAGTAGTACCATTAAGTATCAGGACTGAGGCCGCGGGCGGAATTGGTTTTATCTCAAATAAGTTCTTACGGCTGGGGATTATTTTGCTCGGTTTCCGTTTGAACCTTGAAAAGCTTGCCGCCGCAGGTGTTAAGACGATTTTAGTCGCAGCAGTCGGGGTTACAGGTACGATTATCCTTACTTATTGGTTAAGCCGTAAGTTTGGTGCTGAAGACGAATTAGCGATCTTATCAGCGTGTGGTTGCGGAATCTGTGGTGCTGCCGCGGTAATGGGTGTTTCGCCACAAATTGAGACAACAGACGAAGAACGAAAACGTGAAAATGAAGTGCTCGCGGTTGCGGTTGTTTGTGTAATGGGGACTGTTTTTACCTTAATTGAAATTGGGATCAAGCCATTACTTGGGTTGAGCGATCCGCAATTTGGAATCGTTGCTGGAGGTTCCTTACATGAAATTGCTCACGCGGTCGCTGCTGGTGGGGCATTTGGTGAAGCAAGTCTTGATAATGCTCTAATTATGAAGCTTTCACGGGTACTTTTACTTGCACCAGTTGCTTTAATTGTTGGTTACTGGTACCAACACCGCTTAGTTAAAGAAAGTGAAGAAGAACATACTAAAGAACCAAAGAAGCTTCCAATTCCATGGTTCTTGGGCGGTTTTATCTTAACTAGCGTGTTAGGAACATTTCTTCCATTCTCACCGGCCTTTCTCGATGCACTTGTACAAGCTGCTTATATTTTCTTAGGAATGGCAATGGCTGCTCTTGGTGTTTCGGTTAACTTTAAGGTTATTTTCAAGCGTGGCGGGGCCGTGTTTGGTGCTGCGGCAATTAGTTCCGTCTGCTTATTAGTATTTATGATTATAATGAGTAAATTATTCTTCTAAAATTAACAAAGGATGTGGAAAATAACCTTCTCGACAAGGCGGTTGGCTAAACTAGAACGATGATTAACGACATAGGCTGATTATCGTTCATCCTTAGACGCGATCCTTGTGGTTATTTGCCACGTTATCTTGCTACCGTTCGTTAAAATAGCTGAGGCTGAGAAAAAACTGTTGTTTTTTCTCAGCCTCTTCTCGTTAAATTGATTGACCTAAGTCATAAGCTTCTGCGACATGCTTAGCAAGTTTTTGTTCATTCCACGAATCGGCTGCTAAAACGCTGCCTACCTTGTTCCACCGCATATAGTTCAATAATTGGTCAAAATATAGGTTAAGGGAGGCAAAGGCGTCTTCTTGACCATACCCGCTTACTAGTGTAATAGCCTTCTTTCCACCATGAAGGTCGTGGTTATAGCTGTAAAAACGATCAATAACCGACTTTAGTGCTGCATTAATCCCATAGTAATAAAGCGAACTAACCAGAACTACCATGTCCGCCGCTAACAGCTTAGGCATTACTTCATTAGTAACAATATCATTGGGTTCAATCGCAACTTCTTGTCCGGGATGATTGTCTTCCAATTTAATCATGGAAAATTCATCAGTCCGACGCCCAGCATCAAAGCGATAAACTTCATTTCCTGCTTCAATGGCGCCCTTAACAAAGGCATCAGCTAATTGTTCAGAAGTTCCCGGATGATGAGGACTCCCGGTTAATACAACAATTTTCATTACTTATCGCATCCTTTCTTACTTAATTATAGTGATAACCCGACTAGATTAGAAATAGAAAGATTGAATATTAATAGATTACGAAAATGAATTAATGCTGCCAACTAAAAATTTTTAGCCATCTAAAATTAAAGTGATTGCGTTTTCGTTCTTCTTTAATGTATGAACGATCCGTAATGAAATGAAAGATATTCATACCCTATTCCTCATAAATATGTTCACTAAGGTAACGTTCGCTTGAATCGGGAAATACTGTGACTAAATTAGCTCCATGGGGTAATTCTTTAGCAACTTCTAAACTTGCCGCAAGAGCAGCCCCACTAGAACTACCAATAAATAGGCCGAGATTTTTAGCAACCCAGCGAACATAATAGAATGCATCATCATCACTGATTGTTTTTACCCCGGTATAATCTAAGTCCTTGAAGAATGGCGGAATAAATTCAACGCCAATTCCTTCTGTACGGTGACTATGGGCTGGACCACCATTTAAAATCGATCCGGCTGGTTCAACAATATAACCTTTCAATTCTGGGTAAGCATCTTGGAGCGACTTTTGAATCCCCGCAAAAGTGCCACCACTTCCTGCCCCTGCTACAAAAGCCGCAATCGGTTTATTAGCAAGATCAGCTAAAATTTCTGGTCCTAATGTCCGTTGGTAAACATCAGGATTAGCTTGATTTTGAAACTGCAAGGGAACATAAGCATCCCCGATTTCAGCTGCTAATTCCTTTGCCTTAGCAATCGCACCCTTAATTCCTTCTTCACTCGGCGTATTAACCACCTCTGCGCCCAATGCTCGCATCAAAGTTTGTTTCTCATAGCTAAATTTTGCTGGTACAACGAGCTTTACCGGTAAGTGATATTTCAAAGCAGCCAACGCAACCCCAATTCCCGTATTACCTGCCGTTGGTTCAATTATCGTGGTGGTTACTGTTACTTTTCCTTCTGCTATTCCCCGCTGAATCAATGCCATTCCGAGACGATCCTTGATACTGCCACCTGGATTAAACATTTCGAGTTTAGCATAGATATTAACGTCATTCGGCGTCTTCATTGGCAAGTGCATTAAGGGGGTGTGACCAATTAAATCATAAGTATTTTCAACTAACATAATAGTTCCTTCTTTCGCAAAGTATGCAAAAAGGCGCAAACTCAAGAAATAATCTTGGATTTGCGCCTTATGTGTTATCAACTTGATAGTAATTCAATTAAAAATGAGTATACCAAAAAGTGAGTCGCATAAGACGCGATTCACAACAACAAGTATTTGCATTAACAAAATAATTGTTTTCCATTGGTAATTTCCTCGTATTTTAAGTTACAGTTATCATAACTAGCAAAAAGTAAGTTGTCAAGAAAATTTATGAATGCTGGTGTAAAATAAAAAATGACTATTTTATTAATCAGGAGCTATACTCATGAAAGAAAACGGACTCTTACTTGTTAATTTAGGTTCCCCTGACACCCCTACCACGCCTGACGTTAAGCGGTACTTAAAAGAATTTTTAAGTGACCGCAACGTAATTGAAATGCCACCAGCATTATGGCAGCCATTACTTCGGGGAATCATTATCCCGATGCGGTCATGGCGGTCAGCAACCTTCTATCGAAATTGTTGGACCAAAGATGGTTCACCACTAATCGTCTATACTGAAAGGCTCACTGCAAAAGTACAAGCCTTATTACCTGATTGGACCGTTAAAATGGCGATGAATTACGGCCATCCAACAATTGATGACACAATTACCACCATGAAAAAAGAATGTCAGCACTTAACTGTTCTGCCGCTTTTCCCCTTCTTTACGAAGAGTACCACGCAAACAATTATCGATAAGGTTACTAAAGCTGATCCAACCGCTAAGATTATTGACCGTTTTTCGGCAGAAGAAGGGTACCTAGCATTATTAACAACGCAGATCCAAACTGCGTGGGATCAAGGAAATTATGATAAATTACTTATCTCCTACCACGGCATTCCAACAGCAATGGTCAATCATGGCGACCCCTATCGTGATGAAACAGAAGCCGCAACAGCTGAACTAATTAAACGCCTTAATATCCCAGAAAAGCAGATTAAAATGGCCTACCAGTCAAAGTTCGGCCCAATGCCTTGGTTAAAACCATATTTACGTAATACCCTCCTTAATGAGGCACAGCTTGGTCACCGTAATGTGTTAGTGGCAGCACCGTCATTTGTTGCCGACTGTTTAGAGACGCTTGAAGAAGATCAAGTCCAAAATTACCAGTATTTCCGTGAGAATGGCGGTGATAATTTAACGATGGTTCCCTCCCTTAATGATTCACCAGAGTTCGCGCAATTCATCGCAAATTTAGTAAAACAAAGGGGATAATGATGCAACATAAAAGTTTAGATGAAATTAATGGCAGCGTTGATGTACCAAACGTTTACGAAAGTGCATTTTGGCAAAAATTCCTTGCTTATAGCGGTCCCGGTGCCTTAGTCGCGGTCGGTTATATGGATCCTGGTAACTGGCTAACGTCCTTAGCTGGAGGAAGCCAATACCGTTACCAGCTGTTGGTTATCTTATTCACTGCCATTTTGATTGCCATGTTCATGCAGTCATTGTCGATTAAACTCGGCGTTACAACCCGCACGGACCTTGCTCAAGCTATTGCTAGCCGATTGCCAAAACCTTTTAGAATTATGCTGTGGCTATTAAATGAAATCGCAATGATGGCCACTGACCTCACAGGGGTTGTTGGCACCGCGGTAGCCCTCAATATGCTTTTTGATTTACCGCTCCTTGTCGGGGTAATTTTAACCATTGCGGACGTACTTGTAGTACTCTTTTTCCTGCATTTTGGTATTCGGCGGATTGAATTTATCGTCCTTAGTGCGATTTTGATCGTTGGCGTTATTTTTGCGGTGGAAGTCTGCCGTGCTCATCCCCACTTTGCCGCAATAATGGATGGATTTATTCCCCGTTCAACGATTTTTACCAATCATAGTGAGTTACTGATCAGTTTAGGAATTGTCGGGGCCACGATTATGCCCCATAATATCTATTTGCATTCATCCTTGGCACAAAGCCGTCGCTATAATGAACACGATCCACAGCAGGTTAAAGAAACGCTCCGTTTTGCCAACTGGGATTCCTTGATTCACCTTTTTGCGGCCTTTATCGTTAACGCTCTCTTATTAATTTTAGGCGGAACACTCTTTTTCCATACTGCTAGTCTCGGGAGTCTGGAGGATGTCTTTTTCGGGTTAAAAAATCCCCAGATCGTTGGGAGCCTAGCAAGTCCATTAATGAGCTGGTTATTTGCGTTTGCCTTGCTCGTAACTGGTTTAATCTCTTCAATCACTAGTACCTTAGCGGGGCAAATCGTTATGGAAGGGTTCATCAACATTCGGCTACCATTATGGCAACGCCGGCTTTTAACGCGAGCAGTCACGCTGGTACCAATCTTAATCATTGGCTTTATGATTAACTTCAATGAGGAGCAGTTTGAGCAGCTTATCATTTATGCCCAGATTGTTCTTAGTATTGCCTTACCATTTACGCTTTATCCCCTTGTCGCTTTGACTGGTAATAAAAAGCTGATGGGTCCACATGTTAATTCACGATGGCAAACGGTTCTTGGATATATTTTAGCTAGTTTGGTCACTGGGTTGAACTTGCTGGTATTGGTATGAGTTTTCTACTTCTAACGAAAGCAATTAATTTATTCTAAAAAGGCAGGCTGAATTTATCTCAGACCTGCCTTTTTTATTCTTGAAAGTCCCAATCAATTAAGATTTTTTATCGGTAATGAATCTTAAACCATATGTTCCAAATCCATTGCAAATTTACTTTAGGTTTAGGAGTATTTTGTTTAATTTCATTTTGAACGTTTTTAAGATGGCGAGTTACTAATTCTTTACTATACGCGGGAATACCTTTATCTTTTGAATAATCATCATAAGTTCCGCTTTCGTCAAAATATATTCCATATCTACTTATAAGCCAATCACCTTCTTTGGGGGCATATGTTGCTGTATGTTCAGTTAACATAAATATATCATTCTTCTCTTTTATATTTCTTTTTGACACTTGCATCATAATAGGCCCTCTTGTCGCACCATAATTTTTTGTTTGATATCCAGGAACATAGTTTTTTGGTAAATAATGACCTAATAATATTGGTACAAACGGATACTGCTTATTATTATGCGGCATATGAGTCGCGTAATAATAGGCATTATTATGCAAATTAAATGGTATCTGGATAACAAATAGTACGCTCAAAACGATTAGGGTTATCCATACAGCTTTCTTTTCCATTTATTTTCTCCTCATACATACAGTTGTTTCTAAAAAGCTCAAATACTCTCCTCATTGTGAAAAAGACTTGTTGCTGATTTCATCGATAATGAATCTTAAACCATACGTTCCAAATCCATTGTAGATTTACTTTAGGCTTAGGAGCATTTTGTTTAATTTCATTTTGAATATTGTTTAGATAGTTAACAGTTAATGTACGACTATATACTGGTGTTTTTTATCTTTAGAATAATTTTCACAAGTTCCATCATTACTAAAATATACTGCATACTTATTTATCATCCAATCTTTTTCTTGGGGTGCATAAGAAATCCCATGCAGTGATAATTCTAATATATCTCCACTTTTTTTAATATTTTTCTTTGATACTTGCATCATAATAGGACCTCTCGTTGAACCGGCATTTCTTGTTTCATAACCTGGAACATATTTTTCTGGCAACCAATGCCCTAGTAAAACGGGTACAAATGGATACTGATTCTTTTTATGTGGCATGTGCGTTGCATAATAGTAAGCATTACTTCGTAAATTAATTGGAATCCTAATCAGCACAAATAATCCTATTACAATGCTTATAAATATGATTATTGTTTTCTTCATCTTTTACCCTTTCATCTAAAAAAGCGTTTCACTGTCTGCGATATGCTTCTCGTTATTTTAAGATAGGTTCGGCGTATTGTGTCATAACGATCGGGTAATTCGTTATGGCATTTGCCTTACTGCTTTATTAAAACTACGCCGAACTGCTTGAACTTGTTTTCGTGCTGCTTAGATCATGATAAACGACTTTAATGTCGTTAGTAAATTGTCTTTCCGCCTTGCTTTATTTCATTAGCTACTTCCTGCACATTCTATTTTTTTGCCTTTTGGCGATTTTTTAAATAGTTAATCATACTTCGTTCTTTGATTTAACGGTATTGACTAGGGAGCCTGAACCATAAGTTCCATAGCCATTGAAGATTGATTAAAGGCTTTTCCGAATTTTGTTTGATCTCAGATTGTATTTGTTCTAAGGCATGGATCATCTCTTGTTTAGCATTCTTTGGCGGGTTTCCAATTTTATAGTATTCGTTAATTACCCCATTTTCGGAAAAAGAAAAGCTTGCCAAATTATTTAAATAGTAACTGGGGTCATTGTAATCTTTACTATAACGTATATGAGCACCATTAAGCTCAACTATATCCTTTCCTGTGCGAACTTGCCTCTTGCTAATACTTACTATATAGCTTCCTCGTTTGTCATCGTTTTCCACATTATAGCTAGGGACATAACTTGCAGGAAGATAATTCGAATCTAAAAGCATAACAAAGGGATAATGATCCTTCTTTTTCTGGGTATGAGTCGCATAGTAATAGGCATGGTAATGCAGATTAAAGGGCATTTGCGCTATAAATAGTATTCCCAAGATGATTAGCCATTTTTTCATTATCTTTTCTTTCCTAATTCGTCACTTGATACCAAATGTTCCATATCCATTGAATATTAATAATCGGGCGGCGTGAATTTGCTTTTAACGTTTGCTGAAATTGATTTAAGCAGTAATAGGCCTTCCTTTTAGTGTTCTTTGATAAATGCCCTTCTCCCCCATCTTCGCTTACCTTACCATTAGATAAAAAATCAATGTAATAGTAATTATCTTTAGTTTTATCTGGATAATAATTAGTAAAGTCAGGGTTAACTTCAAATTTATCACCTTTGACTAAAACATTTTCCTTAGTAACAACGTTTTTAGTTGCTTCACGTAAATCAGTATATTCTATTTCATATCCCGGTACGTAGCTTTGTGGTAAATAATTATTTCCTAATAATGGACTAAATCTATAGTAACGATTACCACTATCTTTCATATGAGTTGCATAGTAATAAGCATAGTAGTGTAAATTAAACGGTATCTGAACAATAAACAGTATTCCTAAAATGATTAGCCATTTTTTCATTATCTTTTCCTCCGAAAGAATTTTTTAATCTTTGTTTTTACTTTTTTAACAAATCTTGAAACCGATTTACGGGCTGAATTATACTTCTTAGCTATAGTTTGCTTAATGTGATTGTTAAATCGTTTAATGGGTTTAGGGGTATATTTTTGATATCCTCTTTTAACAACATTAACTGTCTTTCGATAAAAGTTTTTCACTGTTTTTATTGGATGGGTAACAAATTGTTTAGTTGCTCTATAAACTTTTGAGCTTGCAACTTGCTTCTTTGCCCGTGAGAAAACCGTTTTTGTTTTTTGAACTACTTTCTTTATTGTTTTAGATGGATGCATTACTGCTTGAACTGCCATCTTAGCACTTTGCTTTAAAGCTCGTGAGTTTCGCCACGCTAATAATCCTGCGGTGGCAAAACCCATTGTCGCGAGAATCGCTTGACTAGTTATTACGGTTAATTTTGAACGTTCCTTCATCCCCTTTTCTTGATTGTTTCGCTCTTTGTTGAGGTCACTTTCATCAGAGTTATAGATATCTTTTAAGGCTTTAGCTAAGTCTCCCTTTGAAGTAGCTACTCGGTATGCGTCAAGATCAGCATTCCTATCTTCCTTACTCATATCTCCATCAACTACATAATCACCATAAAACCCATTCGCGTATATCCATTGCTCTATATTCTTAGGCAGTTTCCGTTCGTTAGTAAGCGATTTGCCATTAAGCATCATAAATAACGTTTCCCTAACTTGATCTGGAAATGTAGCAATTAGATGACTTACTTGAACTTTCTTATCTGGGTCCAATGCACTAGCAACGGTTATTGACAAGTGTGAAAGGTCAACTTTGTGTTTTTTGCTTTGAACATTCACTTTTTTGTAAAAATCATCAGCTTTATTTCTCCCCACTATTTTCTTTAATGCATTGTAATCGTAATTTTTAACATTTGAGGTATATTTTTGTGGTCTCGATTTAGAATAATTTACCCCTGCGATATAGTATAACTGTTCCAATTTCCGCTGTTGCTGATTTAACCCTCGTTTCTTACCATTCCTATCAATCGCTCTTAAAACATCCCAAAAGACTTTTTGATCCTGCTTATTCATTCCCGTATTTTGCTGAAACTTATCCCTTGCGTGTTTTGTTTGCACCTGATTATTGACATGTTTAGTTGGTCGGTAAATCTTAAAATTAACTTTTGGTAATTGAGGAATGGAGGGAGAACGAACTATTCGCGGTGGTTGTGATTGTAGCTGGATTGCAGACCGATACACTGGCCGATTAACCGGTTGCGGATGAACTATATTTCTAACGATCGTTGGTTGAGTCCGCACGATTACTGGTGTCACTCGCCTAATATTTCTCTGTCGAACAACACGGATTGGTGATACTGGAATAGATTGAGGTTGTAGATTATTTGTAGGACGCTCAGGCTGGATAATCTTTTGATACACGAAAGTAACTTTTTGCGCTTTTTCTACTGTTATCTCTTGTTTATCTGGAACAGTATAGCCTTCAATTACTGTCGGTTCCAAAGATAATTTTTCACCATATTTAGCATTAACGGTCGTTTCGCCTTGCAACTGATGACCATCTTGATCCACAAACGCTATCTGGATTGGTAACTCTTGCTTAGTGTAAACAAACTTAACGGTCGTAGCGCCAGTTACATGAACAGTTTGTAAAACAGGTGTGAGGTACCCTGTAATTTCACTCGGCTGCAGAGTAATTTCGGTATCAAACAGCGCGGTAAGTTGCTTATTTTCATCCAGCAAGTTACCTTCTTCGTCAACATACTGGACTGTAATCGGGAAAGCTTTCCGAACATAAACTAAACGGATTGTTTGATTAGCCGTCACCTCAACTGTCTTGGCTTCTGGCGTGTTAAAACCAGTAATTTGCACTGGCTGCAAGGTAATCCGGCTGCCATAGCTGCTAGTAATTTCTTGCGGCTCACTCAAAGAATTACCTTGCTCGTCAACATATTCCACCCGCGTTTGTAGCTGTTGTTTACTGTAGATAAATTTAATCGTGTCATTTTGACTCACAATTACACTTTGCATCGTTGGGAGCTGATATCCTTCAACGGGGACCGCTTGTAACTGGACCAGCGCCCCTTTAACCGCCGTTAACTCCTGTTGAGAACTCAAACTATTTCCCTGCTCATCAAGATATTCGACGGTTAAATGATACTCTGGCAGGTATTGATAAATAATTTCTTCTTCATCTGGTGAAATAATATTAGTCTTCGTATCAGTTAATTGATAGTCTTTGATCGTTGGTGCAGCTGGCACTTGCGGAAAGTCATTCGTTCCAGTAACCCTAGTTGATGGTTGGATTTCTTTTCCTTCATCATCAACATATTTAACGGTTAAATGAGTTTGTCGGTTAATCACCAGCTTAGTTTGCAGGGCGGACCCGAATAAGTCATATCGAACCCCCGTGGCGAACTTATAAATGTCATCATTAGCTGGTGCTGGAGCAAAGAAGGTATAGTTGAATTTACTAAGGTAGGCGACTCCTAAGTATCCGCCGTATGGCAACCCATTTGCCCCGTTAAGATCTGCTCCATAGTGATATGGGCCAGTATGGCTACTATCGTAAATCACACCATCTTTAATACTTAAATTAGTTTCTTTAGGAATAATTAAGGCGAGGTTGGCAAGATCAGTGGCAACCCCTTGTCCGACATCAATATCCGTTGTAATAAAGGAGACCAGAACTGGCTGTTCAATAAAGGTATCATGACGGACAATCTGATATTTGATATCGATGTAATTAGCACCATTATATAGGGCAACAATGGAATTATTACTTGATCCCTTGATATATTGTTCCCCCGTAAAAGCTAATCCCTTGGTCCGCCCGTCACGTCCAAAACCAGAATAGGCCATCCAATCATCTTTATCACTATCTTCAACGGTATAAATTAAGTCGAGCTTAGTGCCGGCCAGAGTTTCACCAATATTAGTAATCCGCCCAGAATCTCCATTATTAAAGGTATAGGCCGTCACCGGTTCTGTCGGGTTATTCTGTCCCCAATAACGCGGATTATTAATCGTTCCAATAGCTGTGCCCTTAATTGGTTGGACTTCCGTTTCATCAGTCCAACCTAAGCCGTCTTTAGTTAACAAATTGTCATTGGTAAAGTGATCCGTTTTTACAGTGACGGTAACAGGGTCAAATACTTCCGTCCCTACCGTGTCTGTATTCGGCTCCCCACTTACTTGGACATCAACAACTTTGGGCGCTTGAGCTGTTTGTTGCGTATCAGTGGCCTGAATTGCTGGTGTCCCATTAGGTTGAGTCGTATCAGCATTAATCGCCTGATTATATAACGTAAGGCTTGCTAAAACAGTGGTACTAACTAATAATTTACTTTTTATTTTGGTCATAGCTAAAATTCCTCTCGGCTTTAGTTGTGGCTAAAATATCAAATGATAAATTTTCCAAGTAAAGATTATAAAGAATTTCTAAAGAAGTGTAAATAGTTTTTTGTGAAAGGTTTAATTTGATGAAAATAGCAGGCTTTGATCTACCAATATGATAGATTAAAGCCTGCTATTACATATATTGTAAGAGACTACCTTTAATTTCTTTTCGCCATCAACACTTGATGACCACTAATTCTTTTAACCTGAATATTTTTTAAGCCGTAGTACGAAAGTAACTGCTCATAACGTTGCATATTACCCGAATCAGCAATTACTAACGTTCCGTGCGCTGTTAAGACCCGCATTGCCTCTTGAAGAACCCGTCCTCGTGTAATCGCTGGTTTTACTTGGTGGAGTCCGGTAATAATTACATAGTCAAAACGATGGTCAGCAAAGGCTAAATTAGTAATATCAGTCAATACTACTTTTGCCCGATCAGCCACCGCCGCTTCTTTGATGGCTGATCTTATTTTTTGCTCCTGTTTCTCATTAGCTACGACACCAATAATTTTACCAGGAGCAGTCAATTGTCGAGCAAACGCAATAAAATTTTTGCCATTCCCGACTTTCATATCAAGGATCTGAACATCCCCAGCCATCTTTAAGTCCGTCCTGATCTTAGCCCATCCCCGCTGACGTTGAATCAACCAATAAATTACGCCGAAAGCAACTACGACAATTATTATTCCAATTACAACTCTCAATTTGCTCCACCTAATTAACTAACAATATCGTTTAGTTTTCTAATATCTTTTAAATTCCCCACAACCGTGATTTTATCATGCGGTTGAATAACATCGTTTGCTTGCGGCATTTGATTAACTTCATCATCCTTGCTGACAATAATAATCACGTTCACATTATAACGATTACGAAAATCTAATTCATCCAGCGTTTTGCCGAAGAATTTTGGATTATTCACATTTACCTCAGCAAGGGTAATCTCTTTGCTCAAGGTTACGTAATCGACCACACTAGGATTTAGCTGTTGAAAAACCAGCCGCTTTGCTAAGTCATGCTCGGGACGTACGACCATGTCCGCCCCTACTCGTTCAAGAACCCGCGCATGGTTAACATTTTCCGCCCGACAAATTACATCGGGTGCCCCTAATTCTTTGGCAATTAAGGTTGCCATAATACTTGCTTCAACATTTTTTCCGATTGAAATATAAACATGGTCGAAACTACCAATATCAAGGTCACGTAATGCATCTTCATCCTGTGCGTCGGCAATTACTGCCCGCATAACCGATCCCGCAAACTCATTAACAACTTCTTCATTCGCATCTATGGCCAAAACTTCTTGTCCTGCTTGTACTAATGACTCACAAATAGATGCCCCAAACTGACCAATTCCGATAACAGCGTAACTTTCTTTTTTAGCCAATTAACACACTCTCCTCTGGGTAACGATAATTCTTTGCTGCTGAACTTGCATTTAAGATTGAGAACATAACAGTATAAATTCCAACCCGGCCAACAAACATTAAAAACATGATGATGAATTGTCCTAATAAGTTCAAGTGAGTTGTAATACCAAGTGAGATCCCGGTCGTTCCAAAGGCCGCAACTGCTTCAAAAGTAACATATGCGAGCGAGTCATGCTTTGGTAAGTCCTGTGTTTCAACTAACACTAAAATAGCAACAAGTAAAATAAACAAAGCAACAAATAGCAGGGTCAATGCCCGATAGATATTTTCCTGCGTAAAACGACGATGGGCAAAAGTAGTATCCCGCTCACCACGTAAGGTCGCAAAACTTTGAATCGTCAATAAGCCAATCGTGGTCGTCTTTACTCCTCCCGCGGTTGAACCAGGAGTTCCCCCAATGAACATTAAAATTACGGTAAATGCAATCCCCGCCGCACTTAAATCAGTATATGGGAAGGTTACTAAGCCAGCAGTCCGCGGTGTAATCGCCATAAAGACTGTATTAATGACCCTATTCGTAAAACTTAGTTTATCGCTTAGCTGTGCCAGATTTTTTTCGGTAATAAAGTAAATAATAATAGATAAGACAAATAAGACCGCGCCTGTTCGCAAGGCAAGCTGGGTGTGCAATGAAAGGCGGTGATATTTAGGATAATTTAGAATATCTTTCCAGACTAAGAATCCCAAGGAACCAGCAACAATTAATACCGCTAACACACAAAGCATGTAAGGATCGTTAGCGTAATTAGCGATACTATTATCAAATAAGTCAAATCCGGCATTACAAAATGCTGAAATTGAATGGAAAATGCTAAACCATATTCCCTTTCCTAACCCATAGCGGGGGTAAAAATCAATAAAAAGGAAAATACTGCCAGCAAGCTGAATCAACAATGAAAGCTTAATAATCAAATATACCACGTTTAGTTGTGATAAGTGATCAAGGTTTAAGGCTTCTTGGGTCAGCAACCGTGTCGACATCCGCATTCGTTGCCGGACAAGCAGGGACATCATGACCGCAAACGTCATAAAACCTAATCCCCCGATTTCTATCAGAATTGCAATTACAATTTGTCCAAAAAGGGTCCAGTGGGTCGCTGTGCTAACTAATGTCAAACCAGTTACACAGGTTGCGCTTGTTGACGTAAAAAAAGCCGTCATAAAAGTAGTCGTCTCGCCAGGGCGGGTCGCAAATGGCAAGGAAAGCAAGATGGTTCCCATAAAGATAACAATAAGGAAACCAAATGTAAGTATTTTAGGAAATGTATACTTATGTTTATTTATTTCAATCACTTCTAACCCTCCTCCGATATTATTACTCAACTAATTATAAGCGTTTTTCATAAATTCGGTACCCTTGAATTTATTTCTCGGGAAATCATTTTAATAAAGCGCTACAATATAAGTGGATATATTTACTGTTTTTGTCTGGAAGGAGACGTTTTTATGTACTATTCTAACGGAAACTACGAAGCCTTTGCTCATCCCCGAAAACCAGCGGGGGTTGATAAAAAACATGCGTATATTGTTGGTGCTGGATTAGCCGGATTAGCCGCGGCAGTTTTCTTAGTTCGTGATGCACAAATGCCGGGTGAAAACATCCACATTTTTGAAGAACTACCAGTTGCCGGCGGGTCCTTAGACGGTCAAGATCGTCCTGATGTTGGTTTTGTTACCCGTGGCGGTCGGGAAATGGAAAACCATTTTGAATGTCTATGGGATATGTATCGGTCAATTCCATCGTTAGAAATTCCTGGTGCATCTTACCTTGATGAATATTACTGGCTTGATAAGGATGATCCTAATAGTTCAAACTGCCGGCTAACTTATAAGCAAGGTAATGAAGTACCGACTGATGGCAAGTACCTCCTTGGCAAGTCAACCAAAGAACTAATGAAACTGATCCTTACTCCAGAAGACCAACTTGGCGATCTTACAATCGGGGATTACTTCTCCGAGGACTTCTTTAAGAGTAATTTCTGGATTTACTGGTCAACAATGTTTGCCTTTGAAAGATGGCATTCGCTAGCTGAAATGCGACGGTATGCAATGCGGTTTATTCACCACATTGATGGTTTGCCTGATTTTACCGCCCTTAAATTCAACAAGTACAACCAGTATGAATCAATGACAAAGCCTCTTCTTGCTTACCTTAAAGATCATGGCGTTAAATTTGAGTATGACACCCAAGTTCAAAATGTCCTTGTTGATACTAAGAATGGCGAGAAGCACGCTAAACGGATTGTGTTAAAGCAAGGCGGCGAAGACAAGACAATCGACCTTACCGATGATGATATTGTATTCGTTACTAATGGTTCGATTACCGAAAGTTCAAATTACGGTAGCCACCACAAGGCAGCCCAGCCTACGCGCGCATTGGGCGGTAGTTGGAAACTATGGGAAAACATTGCTAAACAATCTCCTGCTTTTGGTCATCCGGACGTCTTCTGCAAAAATATCCCGAACCGTAGCTGGTTTATTTCCGCAACTGCAACTATCGAAAATCCACAAGTTGAACCATATATTGAACGCTTAACTAAGCGGGACCTTCATGATGGCAAGGTCAACACGGGCGGAATCATTACAGTTACCGACTCCAACTGGATGCTTAGTTGGACAATTCACCGTCAACCACACTTTAAGAGTCAAAAGCCTAACGAGACTATTGTTTGGATTTACGGCCTTTACTCAGATACAGAGGGTAATTATATTAAGAAACGAATTGTTGATTGTACCGGTGAAGAAATCACCAAAGAATGGCTTTACCACCTCGGTGTTCCTGAAGCATTGATTGATGATTTGGCAAAGGAAGAATCAATTAATACTGTTCCTGTATACATGCCATTTGTTACCAGCTACTTCATGCCACGGGTTAAAGGCGACCGTCCTGATGTGGTTCCAGAAGGGTCTGCTAATTTAGCCTTTATTGGTAACTTTGCAGAATCACCAACTCGTGATACTGTCTTTACAACAGAATACTCTGTTCGGACCGCAATGGAAGCTGTCTATTCCCTGCTAAATGTTGACCGGGGAGTACCTGAAGTCTTTAACTCAATCTACGATATCCGTGAGCTTATGCGTGCAATGTATTATATGAATGATAAGAAGCCTCTTAAGGAGATGGACCTACCAATTCCAAAAATTATTGAAAAACCATTACTTAAAAAAGTTAAAAAGAATTGGATTGGCGAACTGATGGAAGAGCAACACTTATTGTAATAACCAAAGGAGCAAGATAGGAGTCATTTATGACTTCGGCGTCATCTCCCCGTAAGCACAAAGAGGGCTCTAGCGTTCAGAATTTTCCGAACACTAGAGCTCCTTTGTGTACTGCGTTGTGGTATTTTTTAGCATATAGCAGGTTTATGCCACGATCCACTTAACTCAATGCAAACTTAGCACTTAAGCATTTTATCCTAATTTTTAAAAGGAGTCTTTATCCATGACTGAGAATCGTACTATTAATAACCAGCTTAATCATCGAACAATCCGCGCATTTAAACAGTCAACTTGTCTAAAGAACAATTAAAAACTCTTTATTCCGTTGCTAGCCACACTCCTACTAGTATGTTTATGCAACAGATGTCAATTATGCATATTACCGACCCTGATAAACGAGCAGCAATTCGGGAGGTCAGCAAACAATCATACGTCGGCGAAAACGGGGACCTTTTAATCTTTCTTGTTGACCTTTACCGCAACCAACAAATTCGTCGCCAAAAAGGGAAAGACGATGGACGGTTACACACTGCCGATATCTTCTTTCAAGGAGTAGATGATGCTATAATGGCAGCACAAAATGTCATTGTCGCCGCAGAAAGTATGAACCTAGGCGTGGTTCCCCTTGGTTCGATTAAGAACGATCCGCAGAAAATGATTGATATTCTGGAATTGCCCCAAATGACTTTTCCTATCCTCGGCTTACAAGTTGGCGTTCCCGATCAACAACCACAGCTAAAGCCACGGTTGCCATTACAATTCACTACCTTTGACAATTCCTATCCTCGTGACATAAATATCGATGAGCTAAAAGATTACGACCAAACCGTCACAACTTATTACGACCTTCGCGATGCCAATCGCCGCATTGATTCGTTTACCGACCAAATTGCCGGGCAAAAGCTCGACCGTCACCGCACCAAGCGGGATGAAATCATGAAAGTCCTACATCAACAGGAGCTTTGTACCGATGAAGGAATCGATTAACCCATCCCCTCAAGCGCTGCTAATGTCGTTAATGTTGCATCATAATAATTCTTTGTTGTTACTGGTTTACTAAAAATATACTTTTGACTAGTAAAAAGATTATCATATCCTTTATTGCGATTGCAGCTAACAGCATAGAAAATCGGTGCACTAAAGCTATTTGACTGATAATTTACTAGTCGCTGGCCGTCTAATGAGTATCCTGCCGTAATGTAATACTGGTCACTAAAAAAGTTCATCATCTTAGTTAAAACTTTTCGGGCACGTGGATCATCGCTCTGGGCAAGCAACATCGGCACGCGGCAAGCATTGGCTCCATAGTCCCCATCATGAACACTGGCAACTGTCCGTGCTTTGACCGCACTAGTATTTTTTTCATCGGCCCATGCAAAATCTGGGATAAGCCCCGTTTGATGCTGATTGCTTAATATAACTAGGCGGTCAAGCATATTATCCTTGACAATCTGCCACTGGATATCATGACTCGTCTCATAAAAATCATCAAATACATCCGGCATAACGTCTGATGTCCGCAATAAATAATAATATTTTGAGTCTTTTGTAACCCAATCACCAACAGTTAATGTTTGCGTGGTTGGGTTATATTCGTACTTTAAAATATCGCTGGCAATATTGCATTCTAATTTTTGATAATAAGATGATCGATTAGGCCATACTTTAGCCGCCTGGTGTAGTGCGGCCGCAATATATAAATCGCCATCCGTAGCACTGTTATGGTTGGTTATCTATTTTCCTTGCTGATTATATTTTTGACGCCAAGCCATCAAATAAGTTTGCTGGTCATCAATATAGTCACGGTGGGCTAAATAATAGTTTAATAGTTTGTCAAAATCGGTTTGACTAGCCCATCCCTTTTCGCCGGCTTTGGCGATTAGTTGAAGACCATACCCCTGCGCTTCTGATAAAGCAACTGGCCGTGTTTTATCATTACTCGTATTAACAAAAGTTTGTTGATTATTCTTCGCTACTAAATATCCGCTTCGCCATCGTTCATAAGCTTGCCGTTGGATATGTTCAGGGTTCTTTGCCCGAACTAATATTAGTGTCGTAATGTACATAAATGCTACTATTGTCGTTAGCAGCCAAATATATCCGGGGCGTTTCATTCCCATCCTCTTTCCTCGTCTAGTATTTTAGTCCGCAAATCTTTTAGTCTTTACCCATTTTGTCCCATCACGGTGCATTAACTTATCCATCCCAACTGAAATCACAGCATTAATCGAAACAATAATGAACAATTGTGAATATGTAAAATATGATGCAAGGGCTAACCAAATTTGTTTATTCGTTGCCTGGCCAAACTGGGTCGCCGCAGCTGTTGTAATTTGTAAAACATAAAGAATAATCATCAGCAACCAGTTAAAAAGCAACAGCTGGGCAATCAGAATATTACTTTCACCAAATGTAAATGGGATTAAGACCTGTGGCTTAAAGAGGTGGATAAACCAGAAAATTATATTAATCGTAAAAATAAGGTCGGAAAGCACAATTGCTGCATTGAACCAGAAAAAGGTACAGGAATAATAAAACGTTTCTAATTTTATCCGCCAATTGCTTCGATCAAAAAGATGTTTAAAATTTTTCAAAACTACCTGATAGTTACCTTTCGCCCAGCGCAACCGTTGAAAATAGTAATCCTTAAGTCGCTCTGGCTCTTGCTGAAAGGCTTCTGAATTATAAGCTAAGGCAATCAATTTGCCGCTTTGCATAATCTTAAAGGAAAGGTCCGTATCTTCAGTTAAGGCACCATTCTCCCAGCCACCAATCGATTGGACATATTCTCGCTTAATAATAAAGTTAGTCCCGGGAATTCGTCCAATCTTAAATAAATGCCAAATCGCACAATGCTGGATTCGCTGAGTAACCACAATTTCTTGATTAATACAACGGGTCAAGAAGTTCTGTTTCGCATTTCGCGTCTTATTACGGCCAAATACTGCTACATATTTTAACGGGTCTTCTAGTCCCTTACGTACCAAAAAATACAGGGCATTCTTTTCTGGCATCGCATCCGCATCGTAAACACCAATATATTCACCCTTAGCAATTTTAAGGGCATCATTTAAGACTCCTGCTTTGCCTCCTTGACCATGCCGTTCAATCACACGGGCATTACGATGCTTATACTTAATCATTTGCAACACTGCCCGCGCACGACTGGCCGTCTGATCACCGCAATTATCAGCATAAATCAACAATTCAATCTTATCCGCTGGATAGTTTAACTCTAAAATCGCCTTTGTCGTTTGTGCAATAACAACTTCTTCATTATGCGCCGGAACAATAATCGTAACCAATGGGTAGCGATCTAACGGCGCGATATCAACGGTTCGCTTGCTATGCGCTAACCAAAAATCAACTGCTCCTGCAAGTGTTAATGAAGCCATTAATAACGAACTCCAAATCGACAACAGGGTCACAATCATTATAAATTCTTGCATTAACTTTTCTCATTTCTATTAGTGTTTAAGGTTGTCTGCTCAACCCGAAAATAAATTACCCATTGCAGAATCGCAAAAACCATTGCCAATATAAAAAAGATAAAGGTGACCACGATTGCCAACCAGAAAAATGCCCGAACCATTTATTCATGAACTCCCCTTAAATATTCAACAACAATATCCGTTTCCATATCTCTTTCAAGATGGCGCATTACGCTTTCCAAAGTCTTAAATGATGTGACGTTAATATCGTCTACTTTTAAGTGTCCCCATTTAAATTGGGGTGTAGCCATACCAATCTGTAAATCCGCCAAGCCCTCACGGGTACTTTGGTTTTGATAGGCAAAAGTAATATTAGGTAAATGGTATGACAAAATTAAAAAGGTGCCATTTCCCAGGAAATATAATGCCTCCGATGGCAAGCGCCGTTCTTTTAATACTCGGGCAATTTGTTGAAGAGCCTGATTATAATCGTCATGGTGAAACTGACGAATTTGCTGGTTATGAACCCAGTGAATAGCTGTAACATCGATCCATAAGTCAGCTATTTGTTCTTTGATGATAAACCGAACTTCTTTTTGATAAATTTTATTAGCATTGTACCCTGTCTGTAGTTTTACAACCGGATTATAGTAGGCAGCGTAACTCTCAATATCCTTACGATTACGATCTAGCCAGCCTAATTCACCAATCACATAACGACTGAAATAAGCCAAGGCCGCTGTCAAGGGAAAGGCCGCAAGAAGCATTAACTTTAATGGCGTCTCCATTACTATATAGCCTAACAGTAAAATAGCACTGCCAATTGTTGTCAAACCGATAATTAACCAGGTCACGACAATATTGGGAATTAGGCTGCCAACGATTAATCCTAGGATAATCATTATCATCATCGCCGTCATAACAAACCGTGCATATTGTCCAGCCCACCACATCATTAGAACGATAATAATAACTAGTGAACAAAGCGTGGTAAGTCCCGCTTCTACAACATGGCGTCGAATCATATATTTTTCTCCCTCTCCAATAAAATGAGCAGCTAATATCTTAGCACACTCATTTTTATTTTTCACTAGTTTAAAGTGTTGATAGAGTAAGATTTAGGGCTTATTTGTGAATTTACTTATCATTTTATATCGGGACGTTTACCATTATAAAATCACCTTTTTATAATATTTAAATTTATAAACAAATCAAATTAATTTGTTTATTTTTGTAGTTTGATAAGCAAATTGTATTTTTAAACAAAAAAGCAGGATTTAAGGCTGATATATTTTGCCAATCCTGCTATCAATTAATGAGTTAAGATAATGTAATTTAAAGTATTACTTTGTGTAATCAACATCTTTGGTTTCTTTAGTCGTCAGCCACGATACAACTGCTAAAACAGCTAAGGCTAGCATATAATATCCGGCCGAATGAAGACCATAGTGCGCGATTAACCAAGTAGTAACTGTTGGAGCAACGGCAGCACCAACCACGGCAGCAAGGTTATAAGTAATCCCTGAGCCAGAGTAACGAACCTTCGTTGGAAAAAGTTCCGGTAAAACTGCGCCGACAGGACCATACAAGGTTCCCATGACTAAGAAACCAACACCAAGGAAGAGTAACATTCCAGTAAGATTATGCTGGCCAGTTAGGAAGGCGGGGAAAACAAGCGAATAAACTACCAATGCTACTGAAGCAGTTAATAATACCTTCTTGCGACCAACCTTGTCCGCCAAAACAGAAGTTAAAACAATAAGAACAGCAAATTCAACAATCGCCCCCATCAAAAGAAGCAAGAATTCAGATGGACTAAAGCCAAGGGCCGTTGTTGCATATGATAATGACCAAGTTGTTAAGGTAAAGAACAAAGCGTAAGTAGCAGCCATGATAAATGTGCCTTTAAGAATTTCACGCCAATTTGTACGGAAAACTTCCCGTAATGGAGACTTAGTCGTATTATCTTTTTCTTGTGCTAACTTAAATAGTGGTGTTTCTTGTAAACGGCGACGAACATATAGACCGATAAATACTAAGACTGCTGATGCCCAAAAAGGAATCCGCCAACCATAACTCATCATTTGTGCTGGCGTTAAAACTCGTTCTAAGACAAAGAAGAGTCCATTACATAAGAAGAAGCCAATCGGTGCGCCAACTTCTGGAAAAGAGCCATATAAAGCACGCTTATTTGCGGGTGCATTTTCGGTAGCAACAAGCACGGCTCCTGACCATTCGCCACCAAGACCGATACCTTGAACAAATCGGCATAGGCACAAGAGAAGTGCCCCCCATACGCCGATTGATTGATATCCAGGGATGAAACCTATCGTTACAGTTGAAACCCCCATTACGAGTAAGGAAACTACTAATGTTTTTTTCCGCCCAAGCCGGTCGCCAAAATGGCCAAAAAGAAATGACCCCACCGGCCGGGCAACAAAAGCCACTCCGAATGTCAATAAACTAAGCAATGTCGCTAATAATGGCGTCATCTGGGGAAAGAAAACTTTCGGGAAATAGGCAGCTGATGCAGTTCCATAAGCATAAAAATCAAAAAATTCAATTGCCGTTCCCATCATCGATGCTAAAATAACTGTTTTAACCGGATCTCGTTGTAATTTTGGTTTAACGCGTGTTGCTGTAACTGTATTTTCCATTTCTCTTACCTCTCTATTACTTAATACTAGCGTTTGTCATCTCTTTTTACTAAAATGTCACTTTCCATTTTAATTCACCACTCCTTCAAAAAATAAAAACCAGCTAACTGCTAAACAGTTAACTGGCTGTCAAAGATATTGAGCTACCACATTACTGTTCGCACTGCCTTTAATCTTAGGTAATGCGAACAACATTAAATTATCCGCACCATTCTAAATAATGACCCGAATAATAATAATGTTTTGTTGTGTATTAGTAGCAAAAAGCATATCTTTGTCCTCTTTTCTTTTCGATGAATAAAATACTATCATGGTTAACATTATATTTCAATAAGTTTTCTCATTTATTTTTAATTTAAATCATTTAACTAAAAAAGCCTAACCTTTAGGTGCAAAAAGGCTAGACTTTTAACTTAGTAAAACTTAATCATGAAACAAATACCGTTGTTGATGTTAATTGGATAAAGGGATGCGCTTATTTCAATGATTAGTTTCTATAATCTTTAACTTAAAAAGCAAACAAGTGGATATCTTGTTTGTAAGTATTATATCACAATAATTGTGAAATAGTTAACTAATATTCAAAATAAACCAATCAAATCTTTTTCCAAGTGATTAAATCAACGATTGCCAAAAGAACTAAACCGTGATTTAGCTCACAATAGTTAAAATATAATTATGATAGCTGAATAAAAAGCAAAATTATTAGGGATGCTTAAAGCCCATTTTTAATTTATTGATATATTCACCAGATTTATCTAATAACTTTCT
>NZ_QORN01000040.1:0-27996 GCF_014830205.1 Limosilactobacillus walteri | reverse complement strand
ACCCCCACCGGAGGCATATTAAAGCAGTAATGCGAAGTATCAGCTAAGCTAACGTTAACACCTGTAACTCTTGTGTATCAAGGGTTGCAGGTGTTTTTGCTTTTTTAAATAATTTTACTCCTTATTAGTTTTGTGCATCATCAGCTGAATTTAAGTTACCCGAAATAGTCTTAATCTCGTTATATTCTGCGGATCTTAAAAGATTGATTGCTATTAGTTTAGGGCTAGGACAATATGATCCGTCCGCTCACCTATTTCATAGAATTTTTTTATGTGACCTTGTAAATAAACTAACATGTCAGTAATAGCTAACGATTGCCTATCTTCTATAAGATACGATATGATTATTTAAAATGAAAGGATGGTAACGATGATTGAAGTTTTAAAGGTAGCAGCGAAATCGCCTGATTTTAAGAAAATTAATCATGTATATCAGACAGTTTTTCCTAAGAATGAACGATTGCCATTATCGTTTTTGCAAATGCGTGCCAAAGCTGGCAAAGCAGAATTTTGTAGCATTTATGATCAACATGAGTGGGTGGGATTCTTCTATACGGTGTTTGATCAGCGAATAGCTTATATTTTCTTTCTAGCGATTGATCCGTACTACCATAGTAAAGGATATGGTAGTGCTACATTAACAGCAATCAAGAAGCGATATTCTAATAAGTTAATAACGTTAAGTACTGAAAGAATTGATCCAGCAGCAACAAATAATCGCCAACGGATTCGTCGTCATCAATTTTATGCGAAAAACGGATTTGTTAAGACTGGCTTTTATACTGTTGAAAAGGATGAGGAAAAATTTGACCTACTGAGTCAACAATCAACAATAAACCCGCAACTTTTTCAGCAGTTAATGAATCGTTATTTAACTCATCGGCATCATCGTTATATGCCGTTTAAGATTATTCGTGAATAGTACAGAAAAAAGACCTGCAACGTTTGGGAAATCCCGAATATTGCAGGTCTTGTCAATTTTATTTTTGTTGATCTTGCATCTTAAATGTTAATACGATAGCAACGATTATAAGGACGATTGCAAAGTAAATTCCGTAATGGAAACCATTTGTAAAGCGGAAAGCCGTGGAACCAGTCGTCATTGCACTTCCGAGGGCTAAGAAACTAGTGGCTAAAGCAGTAGCGAGGGCACCAACTACTTGTTGCATGGTGTTCATAATTGTACTACCATCCCCTGATTCCATCCCTGATAGGGCATTTAACGCACTTGTCTGTGATGGGGACATTGCGAGGGGACAACCAATCATTAAAATAATATGAGCAATTATGACATAAGCAATTGAAGTATTTGTACTAGTGAATGCTAACATTACCGCACCGATTAAGGCAATGGTAAAACCAATGATAGCTGGTTTCTTTGCTCCGATATTATCATAGAGGCGGCCAGCAACAGCAGAAGTTAGTGCGTTGATAATACCTCCTGGTAACATAATCAATCCAGTTAAGGCAACTGGCAATAAGAGACCATTTTGGTAAAACATTGGCAAAAGATACATTATTGATAAAATAATTCCAAAGTCTAACATTACTAATGATGAGCCGATAGCAAATGCTGGCGTCTTGAAGATTCGTAAATTCAGAATAGGAGTCGCAAGATGCAGTTGTCGGTATACGTATAGTCCTAAAACAACGATCCCCACAATCAAGGAACCTAGTACGGAGAATGATAACCAGCCATCACGACTTGCCAGACTAGCTCCGATAACGATTCCTGAACAACCAATTGCTGATTCAAGAATTGATAAGACGTCAACGTGCGGCTTGGTCAACTCACCGATGTTTTCTAAAGAAGTAATTGCAAAAAATAAGGCAATTAATAAGAATGGAATAAATAACCAAAAAATCCATTGCCAGGACAGTTTTGCTAAGATCAATCCAGTTAATGTTGGACCGATGGCAGGGGCAAACATAATTACTAGGGCACATATTCCCATTACTGCCCCGATTTTTTTCGGTGGGAAGATTTGCATGACGACTGCAAACATTAAAGGAAGAATTAATCCCGTTGCAATTCCTTGAATCATTCGGCCAATTAATAAAATTGAAAAGTTATTAGCTAATGCTGAAATGCAAGCCCCCACAATAAAGTCGATGAGAGCAAAGATAATAACTTGGCGGGTCGTAAACCATTTAGTGATGATGCTTGATAATGGTAGGATAATCCCAATGACCAACATATAACCAGTAACTAGCCATTGAATTGTGGCGGTATTAACTTGTAAAGCTGCCATTAATTTTGGCAAAGCGATATTTAATGATGTTTCGCTAAACATTCCTACAAAAGCGCCAAGCAGCATACTAACCATCGCAAGTTTTGGATGACTAACCGCTTGGCGGGCTTGTAATGCATTTTCCATAAATGAAAACACTCCTTCTCTTTTATACAAAATTCACACAAAGGTTAGTCTAGCAAATTATGGCTGGGGCTCGTAAGTTCTTTTTTGAATAAATAATATTCTTAACGATATAGCTTAAGATTATTAAGGATGCCGAATGATTAGACGTTTATGAAAGTTACGAATTCTATTTAGTGATAATATGATTTGGAAAATAAAGAATTAAAATTTTGACTAAATGTCCTAAAAAAAGCGTCAGTCTTACATTCTTCACTTTAGCCGTGCTATATCAGAATTGGATATTTCAGTAATAAGATTGTAAATAAGTAACCACAACATATAGTATTTTAAAAGTCAACTCTTTCTATAAGTTGTATTTTGAGCTATGATAGTAGTCGTTATATTCGAGAGGGGAAATGACGATGAAAGTGCAAGTAATTAATGAAAACGACCTTAATAGTTTGACCAGAGTCCAAGTGGTTAAGCGTGATGGTACAGTGACACCCTTTTACGCTTATAAGATCAAGCTTGTCTTACAAGCACTCAATGCTGATGAGCAGACGGTGCAAAGTGTCTACATAACGATTTTTAACGCCCTGCTTAATCAGTCAACGGTTAGTGCTGAAACGATTGCTGATCTTTTTGTAAAAGGGCTGACTGATGCTAACCATGAAGAACTTGCTAAGGTTTATCGTGACTATCGTCAGCATGATGAAGAAGCATTTGCTGAGGCAACTAATCCCCAAAATAAGTTAGAACAACTTTTTGACCGTAATTCCCGTGTTGTTCACGAAAATGCCAATAAGGATAGTCATGTCTTTAATACCCAACGGGACTTAGAAGCAGGGGTTGTTAGCCGTGCTCTTGGTCTACGGATGTTACCAGGGATTGTCGCCAAAGCCCATTTACGAGGTGATATTCACTGGCATGATCTTGATTACTCACCGGTGACGCCCGAGACCAATTGTTGTCTAATTGACTTTGACGAGATGCTTAAACATGGATTTAAGATTGGGAATGCCTGGGTAGCTTCACCACGTTCAATCCAAACGGCAACCGCTCAAATGTCACAAATTATTGCTAATGTCGCTTCTTTACAGTATGGCGGATGTTCTGCTAATCGGATCGATCAATTATTAGAACCATATGCTAAGCTTAATTATGAAAAACACATGAAGGACGCCGAAAAATGGATTGTCCCTGCAAAACGCGAAGAATTTGCTCGGGAAAAAACTAAAAAAGATATTTACGATGCGATGCAGGCGTTAGAATATGAAATTAATACGCTTTACTCTAGTCAAGGTCAGACTCCTTTTACTACCGTTAATTTTGGCTTGGGGACGAGTTGGATTTCCCGTGAAATTCAAAAAGCAATTTTAGAGATCCGAATTAAAGGGTTAGGAAAAGAACATCGGACTGCTATTTTTCCTAAGTTGATTTTTACTGTTAAGCGCGGCTTGAACCTTAATCCAGAGGATCCCAATTACGATATTAAACAATTAGCTCTTGAGTGTTCTACTAAACGTATGTACCCTGACTTATTAATGTATGACAAAATTAAAGAGATTACCGGTAGTTTTAAGACCCCCATGGGATGCCGTTCTTTCTTACAGGGCTGGACGGATCCTGAAACGGGAAAAGAAGTTAATTCTGGACGCATGAACCTCGGGGTTGTTACTGTTAACCTACCACGGATTGCTCTTGAGGCACACGGCGATAAGCAATTATTCTGGGAAATCTTTCAAGAAAAGATGAATATTTGTAAGATTGCACTTGATTATCGGATTAAACGGACAAAAGAAGCTAAGCCAGAGAACGCCCCGCTTCTTTATATGTATGGTGCATTTGGTAAGCGCCTAAAGAAAACCGATAGTGTTGATGAAGTATTTAAGAACAGTCGAGCGACAGTTTCACTTGGGTACATTGGCTTATACGAAGTGTGTGCTACTTTTTATGGATCAAACTGGGAAAGTAATAAAGAGGCCCATGACTTTGCAATTGCAATTACTAAAGCAATGCATGATCTTTGTGCAAAATGGGAAGAAGAAGAGGGATATCACTTTAGTTTATACTCGACGCCCGCTGAATCATTGACTGACACTTTTTGCCAAGATGACCTTAAGAAATTTGGTCGTGTCGAAGATGTTACTGATAAGGAATACTATACTAATAGTTTTCATTATGATGTGCGGAAACATCCAACACCATTTGAAAAACTTACTTTTGAAGAAGACTTTCCTAAATATGCTGCAGGAGGATTTATCCACTATTGTGAATATCCTAATCTCCGCCAAAATCCTAAGGCTTTAGAAGCGGTGTGGGATTGGGCATATGACCATGTTGGCTACTTAGGAACTAATACTTCGATTGACCAGTGTTTTAAATGTGGTTTTAAGGGCGAATTTGAAGCAACTGCACGCGGCTTTAGGTGTCCGCAATGTGGTAATCATGATCCAGCAACTTGCGATGTAGTTAAGCGAACATGTGGCTACCTAGGAAATCCTCAACAACGGCCAATGGTTCATGGCCGGCACGAAGAAATTATTCACCGGGCAAAGCATATGGACGCCGGGATGATAAAAAATGCAGCGAGCTTTGAACGAAATCGTCAAATGGATATAAAAGCTCATGCTGATATCACCGGTGATCAAATTTAATATTATATAGAAGAAAAAAGGTCTGTTTCGGCTTAGAGTTGCAGGCCTTTTGATATAGGAGGAAAAATAATGGTTGATGCTAAATTACCACGGAATCCTGAGCCACAAGAATGGCTGGCTAAAGATTACTCACAACAGTATGTTGCTGACTATAAGCCATTTAACTTTGTTGATGGTGAAGGAGTGCGTTGTAGTCTGTATGTCAGTGGGTGCCCTTTTAAATGTCCAGGCTGTTATAATCGAGCTGCACAAAATTTCCATTATGGACAACCATATACACAAGAATTAGAAGATCAAATTATTACGGACCTTTCGCAAAGTTATGTTCAAGGACTAACTCTTTTAGGTGGTGAACCATTTTTAAATACCCAGGTTTGTTTAAGAATAGTTAAACGGGTAAGAAAAGAGTTTGGTCATGAAAAAGATATTTGGTCATGGTCTGGCTATACTTGGGAAGAGCTAATGAAAGAATCCGATGACAAGCTTGAATTATTGCACTACCTTGATATCCTCGTGGATGGCCGTTTTCTTCTCGCCAAAAAAGACCTAACGCTTCAATTTAGGGGAAGTTCAAATCAGCGCATTATTGATGTTCCAAAGTCATTGCAACAAGGAGAAGTTGTAATTTGGGATAAACTTGTTCGGTAGAAAAGAATACCTATATGCCTATATTTGATTACACTAGTGTTACAAAAAGACCATAATAAGAAAAAATAAGCTGCTACTTCATTAAATTTAAGATGAAAGTAGCAGCTTATTTATGTTTATATTACAGAGTTTGGTCAATTATGGGAAGAAGTTAGTTATACCTAAGTTACTGATATAACAGTAAGATAGCCATGAATGTTAAGTGATTATTAATTTATTTATTACAAAATATTACGAAAGACGGCAAAATTGATAATACAGGGTAACCCACGTGTAATTTTAAGAGAGTATATTAATAACTGTTGAGAGATATAAGAACTCAACACCTTAAATAATTAAACAAATAAATAACTACTTAATTGAAACGAATTTTATGAAAAGGATGGGATTTTTCTTTATGAAGTTAACGAAGAACATCGCGAAGATTACTGCTGCCGTAGCAGGTGCTGTTGCCTTGGGAACATTCGCTACTGCAACTACTGCTAATGCTGATTCTGTATACACGGTGCAAAGTGGTGATACTTTATCAAGTATTTCCTACAAATTAGGTCACGACTTAACCTATGTTGATTCATTAGCCTCAACTAATAACATTGCCAATAAAAATTTAATTTACGTTGGTCAAAAATTAGTAATTAAAGATAATGGTCAAGTAGCGCCAGCAACTGCCCAACAAGCAGCTACTTTACCAACAGCAAGTCAAGCACCGGCTGTTGTAGAACAACCACAACAATCACAACAACCTAGTCAAGCACCAGTAGTTGCTAGCCAAGCTGCCGCTCAAGTGCAATCAGCAGCACCGGTATCAGCTCAACCTCAGCAACAAGTACCGGCACAATCTGCGGCTCCACAACAAACTACTACTCAACAAAGTTACAGTAGTGCTCCAGTTCAACCACAAGCTTCAAGCACAACAACTACGAATTACAACTCAAATGTTAGTGGTAATGATGCTTCAGCTAAGGCTTGGATTGCGGCCCGTGAATCTGGTGGCAGTTACAGTGCCCGTAATGGTCAATATGTTGGTAAATACCAATTATCAGCATCATACTTGAATGGTGATTACTCAGAAGCTAACCAAGAACGGGTAGCCGACCAATACGTAACTAGCCGTTATGGTTCATGGAGTGCTGCTCAATCATTCTGGCAATCACACGGTTGGTACTAAAATTTAATTAAGCTAGCAGGCGGGATGTAATATCCCGTCTTTTTCTTAGCCTTACCAAGAAGGGTATTTCTAAACTTTTCTATCCATCATTAATAAGCAACTCACGCTAATTTAGTTCTATGAGTTGCTTATTTTTTATATAAAATAGTTTGACAATCAAAATATTATTTTATATAATTTGAACATCAAATGTTTTGATATTTGAACTATTTTTAAAGGCAGGTGAATCTTTTGGTAAAAATGGTCGCACAGGAGATTATGGACTTGATTCCTAACCGATATCCGATTTGCTATGTTGATTATGTTGACGACATGATTCCTGAAAAAAAGATCGTTGCTACTAAGAATGTAACGATTAATGAATCATTTTTTCGTGGGCATTTTCCTGGAAATCCAGTGATGCCAGGAGTATTAATCATTGAATCGCTTGCACAGGCAGCATCAATTTTGATACTAAAATCTCCCCGTTTTTATAAGAAAACGGCATATCTTGGAGCAATTCATAATGCAAAATTTCGGGCAATGGTTCGACCAGGAGATGTCTTAAAATTACATATTGAAATGAAAAAGATTCGTTCCAAAATGGGAATCGTTGATGCTAAAGCGGTTGTTAATGGCAAAACTGCTTGTAGTACTGAACTGGTTTTCATTGTTGCTGAGCGTAAGGAAAAGATTTAACATGGGAAGTCTTTATCATTTATAATGTATTTTGATATATCAAATTATTTGTATTACCAAATAAAATTAAAGGGAGAAATACATTATGAGTAAAGATACGGATTACCTTGAGATCAATAAGGGACTTATTAAAAGTTACTCGGGGATTTTATGGATTGAAGAAAATGAGTTGCGGAAAAGTGACTTTAATGATTTAACGATTAAAGAAATGCATGCAATTGATGCAATCTCAATGTATAATCATCAGACCATTTCGCAAGTTGCTGCAAAGCTCCATCTAACACCAGGGACGATGACAGCAATGACAGATCGTTTGATTAAGAAAGGCTATGTTGAACGTATTCGTGATCAAGAAGATCGCCGAATAGTCCGCGTTTAGCCTTAACTAAACGCGGACGTCTTTTATATCGTGCTCACCGCGCCTTCCACAATATGATGGTTAAAAGCTTTCTAAAGGGAATGAATGCTGAAGAAATTAAGGTTATAAAAAAAGCGATGCAAAATCTTGAAGACTTTGTTGATCAGCATTCGTAATACAAGGATGTGTGAACTTAGTGCAAAATATAAAAATTATTAGTACTGCAAGTTATACACCGCCACAGGTTGTCACTAATAACGAATTAACAACTTTAATGGATACCTCAGATGAATGGATTAAATCGCGAACCGGAATTAGTCAGCGTTGCATAAGTCAAGATGAGAACACGTCAGGTTTAGCCTTTAAGGTTGCAAAACAGCTGTTACAAAAGGCTTTAGTTAGTGCGGACAAAGTAGACTTGATTATTATTGCTACAATGTCGCCTGATGCCTACACTCCATCAACAGCAGCAATTGTCCAGGGATTACTAGGAGCAGGAAACGCAATTGCATTTGATATTTCCGCTGCTTGTACAGGGTTTGTCTATGCTTATAATATCGCTGAATTAATGTTGAGGAGTTCGGAAATGAGAACAGCAATGATAATTGGCGCAGAAGTGTTATCTAAATTAATTGACTGGCATGACCGTAATACCGCTGTTCTCTTTGGTGATGGTGCTGGCGGGGTCCTTTTACAAAAAAGTGAGGATAAAACGTCAGGTACTCTTGGACAACACTGGCAGACGTTTGGCCAACTCAGTAATAAAATTATTGCTGGCCAAACAAATATAGCACCAGGTTTCCCAAAAGATAAAACTTCTCTGACTACCTTTTCGATGGCTGGACGTGATGTCTATCGTTTTGCTACCCATGAAGTGCCTAATTCCATTAAGCAAGCAATGAAAACGGCTCATGTTAATTTGAATGTTATTGATCATTTTTTACTTCATCAAGCCAACGTGCGGATAATTCGGCAAATTGCTAAAGAATTAAATCAGCCGCTAACAAAGTTTCCGATTAATATTGATAAATATGGAAATACAGCAGCTGCAAGCGAACCAATTTTGCTGGCAGAATGTGTAAACGCTGGGGTCGTAAAACGTGGTGAAATCATTGCTTTAAGTGGTTTTGGTGGCGGATTAAGTGTTAGTACAATAATTCTAAAATATTAAATATAAGGAAGATTTTATTATGACTGAAGAAGAAATTTTTGATACTGTAAAGAATATTACTATTGATGAACTAGATGTAGATAAAGATAAAGTTACAATGGACACGAATATTAAGGATGACCTTGATGCGGATAGTTTAGATGTCTTTGAAATTATGAATGAATTGGAAGACAAATTCGATATTGAATTGGATGCTGACGAAGGAATCCAGACTATTGGTGATGTAGTGAACTTTGTTAAAAAGCAACTCGACGAGAAATAATATGCGTTACGGAATTTTATTTAGTGGTCAAGGTGCACAACGATCGGGAATGGGAGTCGAGCTAATGGCCGACTCTCTTTTTTCAAAGATTATTACTGAGGCTAGCGAATTAATTAATCTTGATCTCTTCGCTATTATGAAGAATGAACATGGTGAGTTAAATAAAACAGAATATGTTCAACCAGCATTGGTGGCTGTTAGTTATGGAATTTACCGAATGTTAGAAAGAGATTTACCAAACTTACCAATAAAGGGAATGATCGGGTTATCGCTTGGCGAGTATGCGGCTTTATTTGCTAGTAAAGCTATTTCTTTTAGTGCCGGAATGCAACTATTAACTGCTCGTGCTGAGTTTATGCAAGCTGACGCTGATAAGGTTGATAGTACATTGGCAGCAATCCTAAATCCTGAGATTCATAAGATTGAAGACCTTTGTCATGAACTTAGAAGTAAAGGCAAACAAATTTATGTTGCTAACTATAATTCCCCCGCACAGTTAGTTATTGGTGGAATTATTTCTGATGTTCAAGAAGCAGTTACTCAGATTGAACAAAAAGGCTTGGCAAAGCGCACTGTTGTTTTGAAAGTTAACGGTGCTTTTCATACTCCCTTATTTAATGGAGCACAGGAAAAAATGCACCAGCAACTTCAAAATGTTAACTTTATAACCCCAACGCTGCCGGTTATTAGTAATACGACAGTTATGCCATTTGAAAAGGCGACAATTAATTTGGTTTTAGAGCGGCAGTTAGCTGTTCCGACACATTATGGTGCGGGACTTCAATACTTAATTGAACACCAACAAATAGATACCACTTTGGAGATTGGCCCTGGGAAAACGTTAACGCGGTTCGCTAAACAAATAAGTCCGCAATTAAAGACGAGTCATATCTCTGACCTTGATAGTTACCAAAAATTTATAAAGGAGTATCGGTATGGATCTCAAAGATAAAGTTGTTTTCATAACGGGTAGCAGTCGTGGCATCGGTGCAGCCACAGCTTTACTATTTGCTAATAGTGGTTGTCACGTAATCCTTAATGGTCGCCATGAAACTTTACCAAGTAAATTAGAAGATCGACTTAAAGCAAGCGGCGCTGAGTATACTTATCTTCAAGGTGATATTGCTGATGAAGAAGCGGTTAAACGCCTAGCAAAAACGGCATGGTCAATATATAACCAGATCGATATTTTAGTGAATAATGCAGGGATTACCCATGATAAGTTATTAATTAGAATGAAAATTACTGAATTTGATGATGTTCTTAATGTTAACCTTCGTGGAACTTTTATGCTTACGCAACAACTTCTCAAAAAAATGTTTAAGCAACGTTCAGGAAGCATTATTAATTTAGCAAGTATTATCGGAATTCATGGTAATGCTGGTCAAGCAAATTATGCCGCCAGTAAAGCTGGCATCATTGGGTTAACGAAGACTATTGCGCAAGAGGGTGCCCTTCGTGGAATAAGGTGTAATGCTGTTGCGCCCGGAATGATTAAAAGTGATATGACTGCCACCCTTTCAAAACACATTCAAAAACAAATTTTAGAGAAAATCCCACTAAAACGGTTAGGCTCTCCACAGGAAGTTGCCAGTACAATTAAATTTCTTGCACAAAATGAATATATCACCGGCCAAACACTTATCGTGGACGGTGGGATGACAATATAGTTATGTGGTAATTAGTTAGGAGGAATAGGATGCCAAGAGTAGTAATTACAGGAATGGGTGCAGTCGCTCCTAATGGTAACGGTGTTGAAGCATTTGTTGCTAACTCACTTGCTGGGAAAACTGGTATTAAGAAAATTAGTAAATTTGATGCAGCTGCAACAGGAATTACTGTTGCTGGTGAAATTGATGATTTTGACCCTGCAGCAGTAGTTGGGAAAAAAGCAGCCCGCCGAATGGACTTGTATTCTCAATATGCTATTCAAAGTGCAGTAGAAGCAATGGAGATGGCTGGGGTTAATAATGAAAATACCAATCCCTATGACCTTGGAGTAATTTATGGTTCTGGAATTGGTGGTTTAACAACGATTCAAGACCAGATTATCAAAATGCATGATAAGGGTCCTAAGCGGATTTCACCAATGTTTGTTCCAATGTCGATTGCTAATATGGCAGCGGGAAATATAGCGATTCGCTTTAATGCTCAAAATATTTGTACCGCAATCGTAACAGCCTGCGCGACAGGAACTAATTCAATTGGGGAGGCCTTTCGTCAAATTAAAGAAAGGCGAGCTAAGGTAATGATTGCTGGTGGATCAGAAGCATCAGTTAATGAGATTGGAATTGCTGGGTTTGCCGCATTGACGGCACTCAGTGAAACGACTGATCCCACCAAAGCTTCTTTGCCGTTTGACGTCAATCGAAATGGTTTTGTACTTGGTGAAGGTGGTGCAACATTAGTCCTTGAAGAACTGGAACATGCACAGGAACGTGGAGCTAATATTCTAGGTGAGATAGTTGGCTATGGTGCTACTTCGGATGCTTATCATATTACATCCCCAGACCCAAATGGAACTGGAGCCGCTCGGGCAATGGAAGCAGCTATTAATGAAGCGGGAATTAAGCCTGCTGATGTTACATATATCAATGCCCATGGAACGGCAACTCACGCTAATGATTCTGGTGAAGCTAAAGCTATTAATCAAGTATTTGGTAAAGACAGCGCGGTACGTGTTAGTTCAACTAAGGGAATGACAGGTCACTTATTAGGTGCCGCTGGTGCGATTGAAGCGGTTATAACTGTCGCCGCTTTAGCCAAAGGGAAGTTGCCCGTAAATGTCGGTTGTTATGAACAGGACCCAGAATGTCAAATTAATCTTGTTACTAAGGAAAATCAAGATATTCATGATGCAACGTATGCAATTAGTAACTCTTTTGGCTTTGGTGGTCACAATGCGGTTTTAGCTTTTCGTAAATGGGAGTGATTTTTAATTGGAGCTTAAAGAAATTCAAACTTTGATGCAAAATTTTGAAGATTCCGATATGCGGGAGCTCAATATTCAAGATGGTGACTTTCACCTGTACTTAAGCAAGAACAAACAGTCCCATTATGATCCGCAAACGATTGTTAAGCAACAATCTACAAAGGAAAGTGAGCCTGTACTACCGGATAGCAATGATACAGCCATTTCTACTAATAAGACAATCAAAGCACCGTTAGTCGGAACAGTGTATTTACAACCTAAACCTAATGAACCGGCTTATGTTAATGTCGGCGACCATGTTCAAAAGGGTGATATTGTTTGTGTAATTGAGGCAATGAAAATGATGACTGAAATTAAAAGTGAATTTACTGGTGTAGTAACTGGCATTAATGTTACTAATGAAGAACTAGTTGAGGTAGAACAACCGTTATTTACGGTTTCGGAGGATTAAATATGGCTGATCAAGTATTAGATATTAATGCAATTCAAAAAATTATCCCTCACCGTTATCCAATGCTTTTGATTGATTATGTAGAAGAATTAGTTCCTGGTGAAATGGCAGTTGCTCGACGTAACGTTACTATTAATGAAGAAGTTTTTAATGGTCATTTTCCAGACAACCCTGTTTTACCCGGTGCGTTAATCGTTGAGTCATTAGCGCAAACTGGTGCAGTAGCGTTACTTTCTGAACCAAGATTTAAGGGAAAAACTGCCTATTTTGGTGGAATCCGTTCGGCGGAATTTCGCAAGGTAGTTCGTCCTGGAGATTCAATGAGACTCGAGGTTCATTTAGAGAAAATTCGTGGTCACATTGGGGGTGGAAAAGGAATTGCAACTGTTGATGGCGAGCGAGCATGTACAGCAGAATTAACTTTTATGATTGGTTAGGTGTTTAGATGTTTTCAAAGGTTTTGGTTGCTAATCGCGGTGAGATTGCGGTTCGTATTATTAGGTCATTACGGGAATTGGGAATTAAGACGGTTGCTATCTATTCTACGGCTGACCGTGAAAGCCTCCATGTCCAATTAGCTGATGAAGCCGTCTGTGTAGGAACTGCCCGGGCACAAGATTCGTACCTAAATGAGAAAAATATTCTAGAAGCTGCTATCGGTACTGGAGCAACGGCAATTCACCCTGGATTTGGCTTTTTATCAGAGAATGCTGAGTTTGCAACTATGTGTGCTGATTGCGGAATAACTTTTATCGGGCCCCAGGCATCTGTAATTGATTTAATGGGAAATAAGGAACACGCTCGTGAACAAATGAAAAAATCGGGTGTGCCCGTTATTCCTGGTAGTGAAAGCTATATTGTCGACTCGGCAGAAGCAGAACGGGTTGCTAATCAAATTGGGTATCCTGTCCTTTTAAAGGCTGCTGCAGGTGGCGGTGGTAAGGGAATTCGCCGAATTGAAAATGCTCGTCAGATGAAGCGATCCTTTGAAGCAGCACAAAGCGAGGCTAAGCTTTCGTTTGATGATGATCGAATGTATTTAGAGAAGATCATGGAAAATGTTAAACATATTGAAGTACAAGTTTTTCGTGATGATTTTGGCAATGCGGTTTATTTTCCAGAGCGTGACTGTTCCTTGCAACGCAATAAGCAAAAGGTTATTGAGGAAAGTCCGTGCCAATTAATTACTAATACCCAGCGTAAAGAATTAGGACAGATTGCTTTACGGGCCATCAACTCAATTGATTATCACAATACCGGAACAATTGAATTTTTAATGGATCATCACCATAAATTCTATTTTATGGAAATGAATACTCGGATCCAAGTTGAGCATACTGTTACAGAAATGGTAACTGGAATTGATCTTGTAAAAGCTCAAGTACTTGTCGCGGCTGGTGAATCATTGCCGTTTACTCAAAATGATATTCAAATTCGTGGACATGCAATTGAATGTCGAATTAACGCAGAGGATCCCAAACGAAACTTTATGCCGATGACTGGTACGATTAACTATTTATATTTACCAGTTGGTAATCTAGGAATGAGGATTGACACAGCCCTATACCCTGGCGCCCAAGTTACTCCCTTTTATGATTCAATGATTGCAAAAGTAATTGCCCTTGGTCATGATCGTATGGAAGCAATTGAAAAAATTAAACGACTTTTAAGTGAGATGGTTATCATGGGCATTACGACCAACCAAAATTTCCACTTGGCTATTCTTAATGATTTAACCTTTTTAAAAGGAAAAGCAACGACCACTTTTCTTGAAAATTCATTTTTACCGCGTTGGAAGGGAGATGAAACGACGTCATGAAATTATATGAGCAAAATAATACATTGAGTGAGCGTCATGTAAAAGCCGACAAGCGCGCCGATGCTAAGATTCCTGATCGTATGTGGATAAAGTGTCCTTATTGTTGTGATACGTTATTTGCAAAACAACTAACTGAATATGCTGTTTGTCCTAATTGTGATTACGGTTTCCGAATTACTGCACGGCAGCGGGTGAGTTGGTTAACCGATGATTTTGTGGAATTTGATAGTGACCTTCAAACCAAAGACCCGCTTAATTTTCCTGGTTATCAAGAAAAGATTAATAATCTTCAAGCAGTGACGAACTTAAATGATGCGGTTTTAACTGGTGAAGCAACAATTAATACAACTAAATTTGCTCTCGGGATTATGGATCCGACATTCATCATGGGGTCATTAGGTACCGTTGCGGGAGAAAAGATCACTCGCTTATTTGAATATGCCACTGCCCAAGATGAGACGGTTGTTATGTATACTGCCTCTGGTGGCGCACGGATGCAAGAAGGAATCTTATCTTTGATGCAAATGGCCAAGATATCGCAAGCTATTGCTAATCATAATACTGCTGGATTGCTTTATATTGTCGTTTTGACGGATCCAACGACTGGTGGTGTTACTGCTAGTTTTGCTATGGATGGTGACATTATTCTTGCGGAGCCACATGCGTTAATTGGTTTTGCAGGAAGACGAGTAATTGAGCAGACTATCCATGAAAAATTGCCTAAGGATACACAATCATCAGAAAATCTACTTAAACACGGCTTTATTGATGCAATTATTAAAAGACAAGAAGAAAAAGAAAAATTAGAGTGGCTAATCAAAGTTGGAGGTGGTCGCAATGACTGCGCTTAGTCCAATCCAGGTTGTTGAAAAAGCTCGTAACGGTAAAAAAATAACTGGAAAGCAAATCATTAATTATCTATTTGATGATTTTACTGAGCTCCATGGTGACCGTTTGGGCAGCGATGATGGAGCAATTATTGGTGGTCTTGCAACATTTCATGGTCGAGCAGTAACGGTTATTACGACGGAGCGGGGATCGACATTGCCAGATAAAATTGCTAAACATTTTGGCTGCCCGATGCCTGGTGGATATCGAAAAGCGGTTCGCTTAGCTGAACAAGCAGGTAAATTTAAACGACCGATTCTTTGTTTTGTTAATACTGCCGGTGCTTTTCCGAGTAAAGATGCTGAAGAGGGTGGCCAAGGAGAAGCAATTGCCCAAAGTATATTTAAAATAGGTCAAATTCCGGTTCCAATTATAACGGTGATTTATGGTGAAGGCGGCAGTGGCGGCGCGTTAGCCCTGGCATGTGGGGATGAAGTTTGGATGCTTAACTATTCTACTTATTCAATCCTTTCGCCAGAAGGTTTTGCATCTATTTTATGGAAAGATGCGTCTAAGGCAGATGAAGCAGCCAAGGTTATGCAAATGACCCCCGCCGCATTATTAAAAAGACAGATAATTGAGGGAATTATTGATGAAAATGAAGAAGAATATCAGGTCACATGTCAAAATATTGACCGGGTTTTATGGTCACGATTATCTAAATTACAAAAGCTGACATCAGAAGAACTAATCGCAAAGCGTCAAATGCGGTATCGAAAATTTTAAGAGAGAGAGGATTGAGATGGAAAATTTGTTATCAGGCAAGAAAATTGTTGTAATGGGGGTTGCTAATAGGCGCTCAATTGCATGGGGATGTGCTAAGGTCATGGCGGCCCAAGGTGCGGAGATTATCTATACTTATCAAAATGAACGGTTAAAGAAGGGAATTAAGCGGTTAGTTGACGATGAGAGTCACTTAATAGAGTGTGATGTTGCTAGGGATAAAAGTATTGCAACTGCTTTTTCGTTAATTAAAGAGCGTTTTGGTCAAGTTAACGGAATTGTTCATGCAATTGCTTATGCGAAGAAAGAAGAATTAGATGGAACAATTTTAAACGCTAGTCGAGAAGGTTATGCGTTAGCTCAAGATATTTCGTCTTACTCGCTTATTGCGGTAGCTAAAGAAGCACAAAAACATGACTTACTAACTGTTCCTGCAAGTATTGTTACCTTAACTTATTTTGGTTCTGAGCGTGCGATCCCAAATTATAATGTGATGGGGGTGGCTAAAGCAGCTCTAGAAGCCAATGTCCGTTACTTAGCACGTGATCTTGGTAATCAGCATATTCGTGTAAATGCTATTTCTGCAGGCGCAGTGAAGACTTTGGCTGTTACCGGAATTAAGGGTCATACGGAATTGCTAAAGGAATCCCAATCACGAACTGTTGATGGGAATGATGTAACAATTGATGAGATTGGTGGGACTTGCGCATTTTTAATGAGTGACTTATCTACTGGTATTGTTGGCGATACCGTCTATGTTGATAAGGGTGTTCACTTAATTTAATGATGGACAATTTTATATACGATTTATCTAAATTATCACAATTAGTTTCGTCTAAATGCCAAATTTATTTCTTTAAAAGGGTATCTTCAACACAAATACTAGCAAAAAAGAATATTATAGAAGGCAATCACAGCTTGTGTGTCTTTTTAGCTGATGAACAAAAAGCGGGGCATGGACGTTTTGGTCGGCCCTTTTTTTCTCCAGCAAAAACAGGAATATACTTAAGTATTAACATTCCAATGACTGTCGAAAATGGGGGACTATTTACGACTGGCTTAGCAGTAACACTTACTGATGTTCTAACCGCTTTCTACCCTTATAAGGAAATTAAATTAAAATGGGTGAATGATCTCTACTATCAGAATAAAAAAATTGGCGGACTTTTAGTTGAACGTGTTAATGGAATGATTGTTTGTGGTATAGGAATAAATTTGACGAGCAACAACTTTCCCCAAAATTTACATAATATTGCTACTTCTATTGATAATGGACATACTGCTAAAATTGATCGCACAGAACTGGTTGCTGCAATTATTAACCAAATTATTTCTGATGCACCTTACTATCAAAGTGGACAGTTTATGTTACGATATCGTCAACGGTCACTTTTGCTTGGTAAAACAATTACTATCAAAGTAAATGGCGGTTTTATTCATGGAATTGCTAAGCAGATCGATGATAATGGTTCATTAGTGGTATATGACCCTGGTACGAAGCAAGAATATACCCTAGTAAGTGGTGAAGTGGTCAAGGTATTCTTTTAGTACGTCATATTTAGTGAAAACAAATGAAAAAAAGTTAATTTTATTTTCATCTTAATCTAAAAGTATACTATAATAGAACTATTCAAGTGATGAAAGGATGAGATCCATGTCAAGAGAGAGTCAGATTATTGATACAAAATCATTATATGTAAATCCTGATCGCGGAGTAGCAACATTAAATTATAGTCAGAACTACTTCACCGATATTCCAACTTTAATCAATAGTGACGAATTAAAGGCGATTGTTAAGCTATATCTTGCTTCTCGTAACCCTGATCATGATGATGATGCTTTTGATAATGCCAGTGCTAATAAGTTCATCGATATTTTAAAGAAAGTATTATTTAATGATGATAGTGCTTTTGATGAATATGATCCTAAAGATATTCTTGAAAGTGTTGAAGAATTATACTCATACTACCGGTCATTTTTACGAGTATCGGTAATTAACTTTAATGATAACAAGATTTTAGGTAATGAGTTTCGAACTGTTGATACACAATTCAACGATTTAGTACGGAAAGCATACCGGATTCTTGAAGAAAAGCTCCAAGGTTTTGAAAACCGGACGTATCGGCAAGTTAATGCGGCTACTAATGCGACTGTCTTAGTTCAACAACATAACTGGAAAATTCCAGAAGGATATGATGAATTACAGGATATTGACTTTATCAATACTGTGATGCTTCGTCCGCCAATGATGATGCATACTAAGAGTAATAAGCGGGAAGGGGTATTCTCAGAAGTTGAAGAAAACCCAATCAAACGTTTCCACGGTCAACGAGGCAAGTGGTATTGCTATCCTGCTAAGATTGGTGAAAGTTTGGCCTTTATTTACTTTAATGTTGATTATTTAGTAAATGGGATTGCTCTTTCTAATCTCTTTGAATTAGCTTCTCCTGATGAAGTTGAAGGTCAAAAGCCTGATATGATTCTCCTCTTTGGCTTGGAAAAAACTGAAGGCATGGTTTCTCATTATTATCGTGATGAAAAGAATGATATGTGGATTGGCGAGGTTCCATATACGGATAAAACGACTTACTTTGGCTATATGAAGAAAATGTGCTTAACATTGCATAACCTTCACCAAATCTATAATGGCCGGTTACCAATTCATGGTTCAATGCTGAAAATCAAGTTTACTAATGGTAAAGAAAAGAACGTTGTCTTCTTTGGTGATTCCGGTGCCGGTAAGTCAGAGTCAATTGAAGCATTGCAAGAATTAGCTGATGACAAGATTGTCAGCATGGAAACAATCTTTGATGACATGGGAAGTTTTACTTTAACCGATGGTGAACCAGGAGTATATGCTCAAGGTACTGAGACGGGAGCTTTTGTTCGTCTTGACGATTTAAGTAGTGCGGTTGCATTTAATAACATGGACCGTGGTGTTTACCTTAACCCTGAACAAAAGAATGCTCGAGTAATTATTCCTGCAGATACTTACCAAAATGTTATCAAGCACCACCACATCGATATGTGGCTTTATGCTAATAACTATAGTGATGAAGTTGGAATCCACCGTTTTGACACTAAAGAAGAAGCCGAGAAAGTATTCATTGCAGGTCAACGGAAGGCATTGGGAACAACCGATGAAGTCGGCATGAGTAAGACATTCTTTGCTAACCCATTTGGTCCCGTCCAAGAACCTGAATTGACTAAGCCAATTATCGATAAGGTCTTTACTAAGCTCTTTAGTAAGGGTGTTTATGTTGGTGAAATCTTTACCCATCTTGGTAATGACAAATCAAAGGATGCTCTTAAGGAATCTGCCCAAGAATTGCTTGACGTTTTAATGAATAACTAACATTACGATTAAGACAATTTTGTCATCGCTCTGTAACAAACTCCTTGTTATGGGGCGATTTTTTTGTCGTCAAGCTAGAAGAAGAAAAAAATTTGCAAAAATTTAGTTTGTCTTTTCTCTTGAGTAAAACAGATCATTGGTAAGAAGCTTGGTATATCAGCGCTTTGAAGAGGTTGGCAAAGTGGCCGAACGTTTGTTACAAAAAATTACATAAGTAACGAAAATTGATAAACGCTGGTAACCCGCCCGTAACGCTAATCCTGTATAGTAGATATCGTTGAAATGAGTTATTTGATTAATTAAGAGAAAAGGATGGATTGAATTTATAATGAAGTTATCTAAGAAAGTAGCCAAGATTACAGCAGCGATTACTGGTGCCGTAGCATTAGGTACAGTTGCTACTGCAACTACTGCAAATGCCGATTCTATTTACACGGTACAAGCAGGTGACACCCTTTCTGGGATTTCTTACAAATTAGGTCACGATCTAACTTTTGTAGATACGTTAGCAAGTCACAATAATATCGCTGATAAGAACTTGATTTATGTTGGTCAACAATTAGTTATCAAGGATGATGGCGAAGTGGCTCCCGCAACTCAAGAACAAGTTGCTACCTTACCAGCTGCTAATGTTGCCTCACAAGCAGATGCACAAACACAAGTAGCAAGTGAGGCACCGGTGGCAAATCAACAACAAGCACAAGCACCTGTTCAAAATCAGGCTGCTCCACAACAAGCAACAAGTCAACAACAAACTGCCCCAGCTAACTACAATTCAAATGTTGGTGGTAATGATGCGGCAGCCAAAGCTTGGATTGCTGCTCGCGAATCTGGTGGTAGTTACAGTGCCCGTAATGGTCAATACATTGGTAAGTACCAATTATCGGCATCATACTTAAATGGTGATTACTCAGAAGCTAACCAAGAACGAGTAGCCGACCAATACGTAGCAAGCCGCTACGGTTCATGGAGTGCTGCTCAATCATTCTGGCAATCACACGGTTGGTACTAAAATTTAATTAAAACAGAGATAATCAACAATACTTCAAACATGCAATCAGGGGCGTAAAAGAGGAGGGCATTTATAACTTCTTTTTCACGCTCTTGTAAGCGAAAATAAGGCTCCAGAGTTCGGAATTTCCGAGCTTTGGAGCCTTATTTGTGTACTATACTTATTTGTATTTTAACTAGGTGCTTAATTATTTTAAATTTTTAGGTCAAGTTCAATCGGGCAATGACTTGATCCTTTAATATTAGCTAGAATCTGCGCGCTATTGATTTTATTCGCAAGGACGTCAGCGACCAAAAAATAATCAAGGCGCCAGCCGATATTTCGGGCACGGGCATTATAGCGGTAGCTCCACCATGTATATGCTCCTGACTGATTAGGGTGGAGATAACGAAAACTATCAGTAAAACCGGCATTTAAAATTTTGTCAAAATCGACTCGTTCATCTTTAGTAAAGCCAGCGTGATGATGATTTTTAGCTGGTTCAGCTAAGTCAATTGGCTGATCGGCAACGCTCATATCGCCAGCAATAATTACAGGTTTATGACTTTGCAGGTGCAAAAGATAGGTAAGGAAAGCGCGATCCCATGCTAAACGATAATCTAAATGTTGTAGTTTTTCGCCCGCAACGGGGACATAAACGTCTACTAAGTAAAATTGTGGATATTCTAAAGTGATTATCCGTCCTTCTGTGTCAAATTTTGAATTATTCATTCCGTATATAATATTTTCTGGCTTATATTTAGTGAAAATAGCGGTTCCAGCGTAGCCTTTTTTCTCAGCATAGTTCCAATATTGATAGTAGTTAGGAAAGTTTAGGGGCTGTTCACCCTTGGCTAATCTGGTTCGTTGCAGACAAAAACAGTCAGCATCAAGTTGCTTGAAATCATCGACAAAACCATGGCTAATCGCTGCTTTTAGGCCGTTTACGCTCCAAGAAATAAAATTCATGATAAGGTCCTTCTTCCACTCATAATACAAAGTATCCTTTTATTATTCATTGTACAAGGATTTGACTCGTTCCTTAAATAATATGACTGACTATGTGCTGTTTTACACAATAATGATATTGATTATAAAATTAAAATATTCATATTATATATAACTAAATATAAAGGTTAATAATAATAGGCCCTTTATACATAGGGAATTACCTAATTATGATGTAACCGTTTAAATTGTACTATTAATATATAGAAAGTGACGTTTATCACTAAGTTGTAAAACAGGGACTTAGGTTAGAGGAGGTTGTCTAATGACTTCAAAGTATGAAACAGAGCCAAAGGGTTATACAATGACAACGGTAATGCAAGAGGCTGCCCGTTGTTTATTGTGTCATGATGCACCATGTTCGCAGGCATGTCCAGCACATACAAATCCTGCTAAATTTATCCGTAGTGTCCGTTTCCGTAATGTAAAAGGTGCAGCGGAAACCATTCGTGAAAATAATGCTTTGGGTTCGATTTGTGCCCGAGTTTGTCCTACTGAACGGTATTGTGAGAAGGCTTGTACGCGTGCAAAGATTGATGGTCCGATTGATATTTCTGGGATCCAGCGTTATGTAACTGATATGGAACGTAAACTTAATATGAAAATTCTTAAGGCTGGAACGCCAAATGGAATGAGTGTTGCGATTATTGGAAGTGGCCCATCCGCCCTGCAAGCAGCAACGACCCTTTTGGAAAAGGGATATGCTGTTGATATTTATGAAAAGAATGCAAAAGCTGGTGGATATCTTACATATGGGATTCCTGAATACCGCTTGCCCGAAGAAATTGTGGATTATGAGGTTCAACGCATTGTTGATTTAGGAGCACATATTATTTATAACACGACGGTTGGCGAGGATATTTCAATTGACCAACTAAAGGATAACCATGATGCAGTCATCGTGGCTATCGGAACTAGTAAGGCTAAGATGCTCCCCATGTTTGAACATAACATTTGTACAGAATCTGCCATTTCATTCCTTGCTCGGGCAAAGGAAAATAAGGGTAAACTTGATGATTTGCCAAAAAACGTTTTAGTTATCGGTGGTGGAGACGTTGCAATGGATGTTGTAACCACCTTAAAGAAGCTTGATGTGCCATATGTTACTGATGTCGTTTATGAACAATTCAGTGAATTTAAGGCTTCTAAAAAGGAACTTGCTTACGCCCAACATGCGGGAGTTACAATTATTGATGGTTATGTTCCCAAAGAAGTTCACCAAAATCGGGCAACCTTTACGCACCGTAAAATTGATAGTGAAATAACCATCACTGCTGATAAGATTATTCTAGCAGTTGGTCAAAAGGCTGATGCCACGGGACTTGATATTGATTTGCAACATAACGAAATCCCATTTAGAGAAGCGCGTTACCGGACAAAAGACCCTAAAGTATTCGCAACAGGTGATATTGTCGAGGGTGACAAGACAGTTGTCGTTGCTGTTCAAAAGGGAAAAGAAGTTGCCGAAGAGATCGATCGGTTGTTAGGAGGACAAGAAAATGATTAAAAAAGATTTATCAGTTGACTTTTTAGGAGTTCATTTTGAAAATCCGTTCTGCTTGTCATCGTCACCGGTTGGCAACTGTTATGAGATGTGTAAAAATGCGTATGATGCTGGATGGGGCGGCATTGTCTACAAGACGCTTTCACCAACACACTTTAAGATTGATGAAGTATCTCCACGGTTTGATGAATTAACAAAGGAAGACACTCCGTTTGTGGGGTTCAAGAACATGGAGCAATTGTCAGAGCACCCGTTAGATCAAGATTTAGCTGATATGCGACGGTTAAAAGAAGAGTACCCTAATAAGGTTTTGATTGCGTCCATCATGGGAGAAACTCCTGAAGACTGGACTAACCTTGCTAAGCTCGTAACTGAAGCGGGAGCAGATATGATTGAGCTTAACTTCTCATGTCCACAGATGACTTCACACACGATGGGATCTGACGTGGGAACTAACCCTGAATTATGTAAAAAGAATTGTGAAGCGGTTAAACGCGGAACCAGCTTACCAGTTCTCGCTAAGATGACGCCCAACATTACAACGATGGTTCCGGTTGTTAAAGCATGTCTTGAAGGTGGCGCCGATGGTTTCTCGTCAATTAATACTGTGAAGTCAATTGTTGACGTTGACCTTGAAAAGAAAGTAGGTCTACCAAATATCAATGGTAAATCATCAGTATCAGGACTTTCTGGTAAGGCTGTCAAGCCAATTGCCCTTCGTTTCTTACAACAATTGCGGACGGCTTCTGGATTAGAACAATTACCAATTTCTGGAATTGGTGGAATTGAAACATGGGAAGATGCTGCTGAGTTTATTCTTCTAGGGGCAACTACCTTACAAGTTACCACAGCAATCATGCAATATGGTTACCGAATTATTGATGATTTAACTAATGGTTTGATGCATTACATGGAAGAACAACATGTCGATCACCTGCAGGATTTAGTTGGCTTAGCTAATAAGAATATTATTCCAACCAATGAACTTGATCGGGATTATAAGGTTTATCCTAAGATCGACTGGGATAAATGTATTGGTTGTGGAAGATGTTTTGTATCTTGCCAAGATGGCGCCCACCAAGCATTAACTTGGGATGACGACAAACGGCTACCTGTCTTTGATAAGAGCAAGTGTGTTGGTTGTCAACTTTGTGCATTAGTATGTCCGGTAGGAGCAATTAAGCTTGGTGTTGTTGAAATGAAGCCTGGTCGGAAAGGTAATCCGGATGAGATTGATGTTGGATCACAGCGCCTTCATCGCTACCATCCAGTAGAGGCAAGTCAAGAAAATTAAATTAATCTAAATCAAAAAGAAGAGGTCTGCAAATTTGACCTCTTCTTTTTAGATAACTGCTAATGGCTCCTTTGTCGTTGGTGATGGAAATTCTTTTTGTAAGGCTAATAATTCATCATCACTAAGTTCAATCTTTCCGGCTTCAACATTTTCACGGGCATGTTGTGGGTTAGCGCTTTGGGGGATAGCGAGGACGTTACCAACCCGTAGGACCCAGGCTAACATAATTTGACTGACTGTTGCGTGGTGGCTCGCAGCGATTTCTTTTAAGACGGGATTGTTTGAGAGCTTGCCAGAAAGATGGTCTCCTTGCGAAAGGGGAGAATAGGCAATTAGTGGTAGATCTTGCTTTTTCATCAGTGGTAAAAGGTCAAATTCAATTCCGCGTTTATCAAGATTATAAAGGTCTTCATTTGCTGCACAGTCATAACCGTTTTTGAGCCGCCATAATTCTTCAAGGTCATTGACGTCAAAATTAGAAACTCCCCAGGCCTTAATTTTGCCTGCTTTTTTTACTCTTTCCAGCTCGTTAATTGTTTCAGCAAGAGGAATACCGCCTCGCCAATGTAATAGGTACAGGTCGAAATAATCTGTACCAACAGCTGCAAGACTCCGATCAAGACTATGTTCTAATTTGATTTTACTTGCATTGGATGGCAGAACCTTATCAATGAGAAATAAGTTATCACGATTATATGGCTTGATTGCAGCGCCAACCAAATTTTCGGCGCGTCCATCACCATACATTTCAGCAGTATCAATGGCCCGTGCGCCAGCATCGATAGCGGCTTGAATTGCCTTAATTTCTGTGGAGCGATCGGTAAGAGAATCACCCATATGCCAAGTACCAATTCCAATTGCGGGCATTGAAACGGTATTAATTACAACGTTTTTCATCAAAATACAACTCCTTTCAGGATAAGCTACTCATCTAATCTTATTATATTCTTTTTCGGTGGGGGTACTCTAGCAAATGATTTGCATTTCTAGTGAAAGCGGTTAAGATAGAAAGTGAATCATGAGTAAGAAAGGAAGAGTTCTTTATGGCTAACGAACTACAAAACCGTAATAATTTTTTTGATAATTTGATGAATATGCGTAATTTGATGAACGATGATTTCTTCTCTGATTTAACGCCAGTTGCAAATCATATGAAGACTGATGTGGCAGAAAGTGATAAGGCATACACAGTTAAAATTGATATGCCAGGATTTGATAAGAAAGATATTCATATTAGTTACGCTAATAATATCTTAACGGTAACTGGTCGTCGTGATACTTTTGATGATGACAGCGATAAGGATGGCAACATCTTACACAGCGAACGTCGCTATGGTCAAATGAGTCGGCAGTACCGTCTCCCAGATGCTGATCGGAAAGCTATTAAGGCTCAATACACTGATGGCGTCTTGACCATTACCCTACCAAAAAAGAATGAAGAACTTGATGATGAAAGTCACATTGAAATTGAATAATTAAAATCCTAACGAGAACTTGTAACAGTGGTTATGGGTTCTCGCTTTTTTTTGGTTCACTTGAACATATGTTTGGAGACGCGGTATAATAGATATTAACTAATCAGGATGAGGAGTAGGATATCAATGTCAACACAACCAACATATCTGGCCATTGACTTAAAGTCCTTTTACGCATCAGTCGAATGTGCAGAATATGGGCTTGATCCACTAGATGCAAACCTTGTTGTTGCGGACGAATCACGAACTACTAAGACAATTTGTCTCGCTGTTTCGCCTGCCTTAAAGCAATTTGGTGTTTCTGGCCGTGCCCGTTTATATGAAGTTGTACAGCGAGTTGACCGTTTAAATCATAAACGTGCCCTTAGGATGCCGCACCATCGTTTGTCAACCGTAACGTCCATCTATCGTCAGGAATTATTGCAAACACCAGAATTTCGGATTGGGTTCCGCATTGTAAAACCACGGATGAGTTTCTACTTAAAAAAGAGTGCGGAAATATATGAAATTTACTTACGCTATTTACCACCGGAAAAAATCCATGTGTATTCAATTGATGAGGTGTTGATGGATGTAACAGATTATTTAGCAGAACATCATGTCACAGCCCGTGTCCTTGCTAAAGAAATTATCCAAACCATCAAAGCTGAAACCCAGATTACAGCGACTGCCGGGATTGGGACTAACCTTTTTTTAGCCAAAGTAGCGATGGATATTGTTGCCAAACGGATTCCAGGGGATGAAGACGGGGTACGGATTGCTCAAATGACAGAACACTTATTTCGTCGTTACTTATGGGCACACCAACCGCTTACGGATTTTTGGCGGATTGGTCCTGGTTATGCGCGTCGACTCCAAAAATTAGGTTTAAATACAATGGGAAACATTGCGCGTTGTTCACTTGGTAAACTCTCTGATGAAATGAATGAAGAGGTCTTATACCATGAATTTGGTAAAAATGCTGAAATAATTATCGATCATGCCTGGGGTTATGAATCGGCAACGATAGCAGACATAAAAAAATATCACTCTTCAGACCATGGGATTTACTCAAGTCAGGTCCTTGCCCGTCCTTATAATTTTGCGGAGACACGGTTAGTTGTTCAAGAAATGGTTAATTCTTTAGCTCTTCAATTAACACAGCAGGGAATGGTTACGGACCAGATTGGTTTATCTGTGGCGTATGATATTTCTAATACTACTACTGAACAATACCAAGGGACGCTAGTAAATGACTTTTATGGACGCCGGATTCCCAAACCGATGCATGCGACAATTGGTCTTCCCTTACCAACTGCTTCATCAACAGAATTGATGACTTATTTTATGCGCCTTTATGATACAAGAGTTAACCGCCGACTGACAACACGAAAACTAACTGTAATTGCAAACCACTTACTTTCCTCGGTTGCAGCACAGCAAGTATCTTATAGCGAGCAGTTAGACTTGTTTACAGACACGAGGGTTCGTGAAGAAAAACATCATCGAAAATTAGAGACAGAGAAAAAAGACCAGCAATTACAAAGATTGATTCTTGACTTGCAAAGTGATTTTGGTAAAAATGCAATTGTTAGGGCAGCGGATTTAAAAAAGGGAGCAACCTTACTAGAAAGGAATAATCAGATTGGGGGACACCGCGCGTAATGAAAGATAAAGAGCAGATTGAAGAAGCGTTATTTAGTGATACATCGGCATATCAGGATATTATGGACTGTCCGCGGCCCCAATCACGAGCCCATTTACCAATGCTTCGTGAAGACCGCGCGGCACAATTTGCACCCTTTGCTGCTTTAACGGGATATCATAAGTTATTAAGTGAAGTAGGAAGCAGGTATCGGCATAAGGATTATTCAACTATCAACACGGGAAGGCGATTGCAAGCACAATTAGCTAAGATTAAGCGATTAAAGTTGCGGCCAGTATTAAAAGTAGAATATTTCAATGGGCAAACCGGCTATTATGAAGAGTATACGGGACAGTTGCAACGTATTAATAGTTCTACGCATAAGCTAATCTTTAACGATGGAGTAAAAATCATTATTCAAAATATTCGTAAAATTCAGGAAAAATAAAAAGAGAAGGCAAACTGGTTTTACCAGTTACTCTCTTCCCTTTCTTGCACGCAACTTGGCTAGGTGTGATTAACTACTATAAATATCTTGAAAATAAATAACGGCCGATGAAAAGGCTATAATGCCCTCTGAGTATACAGATGAAATAGAAAATTCATCTTATATTCGGAGGGCTTTTTCTATGG